>NZ_JBINJD010000186.1:0-9696 GCF_043951915.1 Alienimonas sp. DA493
TGGCTCAAAGCGAAGGGGTTCGAAGACCCCTCCGCCCTCACCGACACCCAGCGGGACGCCCTCAAAGCGGCCTTCGACGCCGAGCAGGCGGCGGCCGATTCGGACAAGTCCGAATCGGGCGACCTGAACGCCTCCGGCGCCCTCGACGACTACGCCGCGAACCTCCGCAAGATCAACGCGGAGGAGAGCGTCCGCGTCGCCAAGATCAACGCCATCGCCGCCCGGCACCCGGGGCTGAGCGTGAAGGGCTCCGACGGCTCCGAACTGCCGCTCGCCGCCCACGCCATCGCCGAGGGCTGGGACGCCGACAAGACGGAACTGCACGCCCTCCGGCACAGCCGCCCGGCCGCCGCCGGTCCCCGCCGCGGCTCCGAAAGCGGCGACCCGAACCTACAGGCGATGGTCGCCCAGGCGTCCCTCATGGCGTCCTCCGGGCTCTCCGAAAAGGACATCGCCGCCAGCTTCCCCGCCGACAAGCGGGAGCAGGTGATGAACGCCGCCGCGGAGCCGGAACACCGCGGGGCGACGCTGCACGTCCTGATGGACTCCGTGATCGCCGCGGCCGGCCGGCACTACTCGGGCAAGCGGGGTTCGGACGCCCACATCCGGGCGGCGGTCGAAGCCGACCGCGAACTCAAGGCGACCGGCTTCAGCACGATGAGCCTGTCGACCACGCTCGGCAACACCGCGAACAAGGTGATGATCGCGAAGTACCGGGCCGGCTCGGCCGCGTGGCGGGCCATCGCCCGGGTGCGGAACCACACCGACTTCAAGGCGGTCAAGCACGTTCGGGTCGACGCGAGCGGGGCGTTCCGCGAGATCGCCGCCGACGGCGAACTGAAGCACGTGAAGCTCGAAGAGACCGCGTTCGAAAACAAGCTCGGCACCTACGGCGCGATCAACACGTGGACCCGGCAGGACGTCATCAACGACGACCTCGGCGCCCACATGGCGATCTACGAGGACTTCGGCGATATGGCCGCCTCGCGGATCGACGAGGCCGTCTTTAAGACGCTGCTCGCCAACCCGAACGGTTTCTTTAGCGTCGGCAACGGCAACCTGCTGACCGGGGCCGACTCCGCCCTGTCGATCGCCGCCCTGGAAAGCGCCGAAACGCTCTACAGCAACCAGGTCAACACCGCCGGCCGGCCGATCAACCACACCCCGTCGAAGCTGCTCACCGGCACCGCGTTGCAGGTCACGGCCCGCAACCTGTACCGGGAGACGAGCGTCGGCACCCGTCCGGCCGAGGGCACGACGGCGTTCGCCAACAACCCGCACGTCGGCAAGTACGAGCCGGTCGTTTCGCCCTGGCTGAACAACACGGCCGTTCGCGACCAGGACGGGAACGCGATCAGCGGGCAGAGCGCGACCCAGTGGTACCTGTTCGCCGACCCGAACGTCCGGGCCGCGATGGCGGTCGCGTTCCTCAACGGGCGGCAGGAGCCGTTTATCGAGGCCGTCGACATGCCGGGCGACGTGCTGGGCTTCGGGACCCGGGCCTACGCCGACTTCGGCGTCGGCATGGAAGACCCGAACGCCGCCGTGCGGTCCGCCGGCGCCTGAGGTGACGCGTGAGCCGGCCGTCTCCGGGGCGGGACGGCCGGCCGACGCGGACGCCCCGACCCTCCCCCGCACACCCGCCGCCAAAGTCCCGATCCGATGAAGACCCCCGCCCAACTCGCCGACCTCGCCAGCGCCTACGCGGGCGCCGAGACCGACGTTTATCTCTCCCCCGCCGACTTCGAATCCCTCAAGGAATTGAACGGCGGCGGGGACGGCCTGCCGGACGTGAAGAACGACGGGCAGACGCACGTCAAAGTCTCCGCCGAGAAGCTGTGCGAGATCGTCGCCGCGAACGCCTCCGCCGACCCCGCCGAGGGCGAGACGGTCGAGCGGGAGCCCGCCGCCCCGGAGGTCCCCGAAGACCTCAACAGCGTGGGCGTGAAGGAACTGCGGGCGATCGCCAAGCACTACGACATCGAACTCGCCTCCGGCCTCGACAAGGCCGGCGTGGTCGAGGCGGTCGACGCCGGTCTGCCGGCCGACGTGGTCCGCGTCCCGGCCGCGAACTGAGCCTCTTCTAACTCCACCTCCCCCAGCCGAGAAAACCAATGGCTACCGCGACTCTCCACCACGGCACGCCCCGCATGGTGGATCACACCCCGTCCTCGGATGTCGCCGCCGGCGACGTGCTCGTCATCGGCGACGTCGTTCGGATCGCCCACCGCCCGATCGCCGCCGGCGAACTCGGCGCCGTGGGCGGCGGCGGCGGCGTCTACCGGGCTCCGAAGGCGGCGGCCCTCGCCATCAACGACGGCGACACCGTCTATTTCGACGCGGCCGACGACAACTTCAACAAGACGGCCACGGACAACACGAAGGCCGGCGTGGCGGTCGGCGACGCGGCCGCCGCGGACACGCACTTCTACGTGCACCACCAGTCCGGCACCTGATCCGGTCTGACGGTCCTCGGCGCCTTCCGTCCCCTGAGCGATGTCGTACGTCACCCGAACGGCTTTCGACGCCCGGTTCGCCGCCCGCGCCTCCCGCCGCCTGATGGCGGAGCACGGGCAGGTCGTCATGCGGCGCCCGAACCGGGTCGAGGACGACGCCGAGCCCGTCGAGGCGATCTGGGAGCACGACACCGCGGCGAGGTCGTCGGAAATCTTCGGCGACGAGACGCGGGCGACCGGCCGGCTGCACGTCTACGACGACCAACCCGTCTCCCAGGAAGACGCGTGGGAGATCGACGGCGAGGTCTGGCAGACGAACACCGTCGGCAGGCCGTCCGGCGGGATGAGGACCGTCGAGATTCGTAAGGACCGCAAACGCAACGTCAGCGTCCGCAGCTAACAGAACGCCCCGCCCGTGATCGAAACGACCCCCGACGAACTGCTCGCCGCCATGCTCGCCGAGACGGCGACGTGGCGGGCGGTCTGCGACGTGGGGGCCGGGGCGTCGCTGGCCGAAATCCAGGCGGCGGCCGCAGGGTTCAAAGACGGGATCGTCGACCCCGCCGAGGTCGGGGCGGAGGACCGCGCCCTCGCTCGGGTTCGGATCGGCGGGATCGACCCGGACCCCGCCAGCGACGACTACCTCGCCACGCCGCGGGCCAGCGTCCGGCAGAACGCCCCCGACGTGGCGGACCAATACACGAACGGCGGAGCCACCGACGGCGGGGGGCTGAACCTGCTGGTCGAACTGTGGAACCCGCGGAACGACAACGGCTACCTCTTCGCCCGGACGATCTATAAGTCGCTCGTTTCGGAACTGCTCACGCTGAGCCGCACGTCGGGGCGGATGGAACTGACCTCGGCGACGTTGAACCCGGTCGAGCAACTCGACCCGGAGGAGAACGACGGCGACGACAGCTGGTCCGCGGACATCGAGGTCCGTTGGGCGGGGGCCGTCTGATGATCGCGTTCCAAATGCGGATGACGACGAACCAGGTCACGAAGGCGGTTCTCAACCGGATCCTGCGGGAGACGAACCGCGAGGCCGGGGACTGGATCGTCGAGAAGATCCTCCCGGCCAAGTTCGAAGTGTCCGCCTACCACGAAGGGACGGCGGAGCCGCGGACGCGGCAGTACGTCGAGCGGAAGCGAAAGAAGGTCGGGCACAACAAGCCGCTCGTCTACAGCGGGGAGACGCGGCGGTTCGTGCTCGCGAACGCCCGCGTGACCGCCACCGCGAACCGCGGCCGGGTGAAGATCAAAGCCCCTTTCCCCATGCCGGCGAAGATGCGCCAGGAATTAGAGGCGGTCTCGCCGCGGCAGTCCGACCGCTTGGCCGACTTCATGGTGCGGACGCTGACTCAAAAGCTTGAGGCCCCCGAGAACCAGCGGAAACGGCGACGCCGCAATTCCGCGGGTCAATCCATCTAAGAGCCCTTCCCTATGTTCACTCACTTCGACGCCGTCCTCGGGGCGACCGTCCTCGGCCAGACGCAGAGCGCCGACTACGCCCCGGGCGGTCAGCCGATCAGCGTCTACTTCAGCGACGGCACCGACCCGGCGACGCACTACGGCGGGCCGGCCGACCCCCGCGTGACGATCGAGGCGACCGACCTCGCGGCCGTCTTCGGCAACGCCGCCGTCCTCACCGACGGCTGGTGCGTCGAGGGCGGGACCGTCTCCGTCCCGTACGCGAACCGCGGCAAGTGCGGGGCCTTCGAATCCGGCAACGTGCACCGCTCGCTCAACGGGACGGACGCCCTCGTCCTCGTCCGGTCGGTCGGTTGGTCCGAAGGCGGGGGCGGGGCTCTGGCGACGGCCTCCCTTGAGGTGCTGTTCCTGTCGAGCGACGGCACGACCGTCCCGGTCGCCCTGTCGGCCGCGGGCGCTCTGCCGGACGGGCGGAAGAACGCGGCGGTCTACGGTCCCGGCCCGGTCTACGTCGGCGGCACGCTCGCGGCGAACCTCGTCCCCGAGGTGACCGGCGTCGCGTGCTCGCCCGGCATCACGACCGAGCCGAAGACGTTCGGTTACAACTGGCCCGTCGCCCGGCCGTTCGCCCAACGGGCGCCGACGGTCGAACTCACCTTCGAATCGCTCGCCGCCGCTCAGACGTTCACGAACGGGTCGGCGTTCGGTTCCTTCACGTCGTTCGCGTGCTACTTCCGCAAGCGGTCGGGCGCCGGGTTCGTCGCCGACAATGTCGCGGAGCACATCAAAGTCACGTTCGCCGCCGGGCTCACGCAGGGCGGCGGCATCCGCTCCCGGGCCGGCGCCAACGGCGACGCCTCGGTGACGGTGCACGGCCTGACGATGGTCGGCGTCGCGGGGGTGACGATCCCCTAATGCGTCCCGTCGTCTACCTACCGCCGGACCCCGACCGACCGGGCGACGTGCACCCGCTCGCCGCCGTCGGCCTGCCCGACTGGGTCGACGGGGCGACCCCCGTCCCGGTCGGCAAAGGCCCCGACGAGCAAGAGGGCGGGCTGCTCTACGCGTGGCCGCCCGCCCGCACGAAGGTCTCGGAACTCGAATGGCTCTCGGCGCTGCCGACGCACGACCGGCCGCCGGACCGCTATTACCTCGGCCTCGACCCGAACGACCCGCCGACCGAGCGAGATCTCCGGCGCCGCTTCCGCGTGGCGGGGACCGCCGTCGTCATTGACGGGCAGGCCTGGGAGGTCCCGGCGATCGAGGCCCTCCCGCAGACGTTCGCCCGGAACGCCTTCGGTCAGTGGGTGAGCGCCCCGGCCGAACGCTACGCGAACTTCGCCGCCCAGGCGGCGGCGATGCGTCACGCCCTGGCGGGAAAGCGCAAGCTCACCACCGTGGGCGCCGTTTTGGACTTGTCCGAATTGGCCCTCCAGCAGAACTACCTGCTGACGCCGGAACTGATCTCGCGGCTCGGCCTGCTGACGACGACGCCGACCCTCCGCGAAGACGGGAAAGAGGACAGTTCGAAGTTCCCCGTCCTGCTGGCCGCGATCGGAACGGGGGACTAAATGCCGTCGTCAAGCACGGAGATCGTGTTCGACTCCTCCGACAAGGGGATCGCGAACACCTTCGAGAAGATGAACCGGAACCAGGACCGGCTCTATCAGAAGCTCGACCGGCTCGAAAAGAAGAGCGACCGGGGGGCGAAGGCGTCCGCGTCGAACTGGATGAAGGTCGGCGAGACCTTCAAGAACGTGGGGCTCGCCCTCGTCGGCGGCGGCGGCATCCTGTCGGGGCTCGACCTCATTAAATCCGCGAACCGGGAAATCATCGAACAGGCGGCGGAGATCGCGGAACGGTACGAAGACGCCGCGAAGCGGTTCCGCGTGCAGAGCGGCCTGCGGGGCATCGAGGCCGGGGACGCCCAGCGGCGCATCGAGAAAATCGCGGTCGAGAACGCCGTCAGCCTCGACACGGGGTTCGCCGCGGCGACGCAGCTCGTCAGTTCCGGCTTCACCGCTCGCGAGGCGAGCGGCGGCAGTCTCGACGCGTTCCTCGACGTGCTGGCGGCGACCAACCAGACGGGCGAGGGCGTCGACAGCGAGGGGCTCGCCAAGGCGATGGCGGGGTTCCTCACCGCGAACCAGCTTGAACTGACCGGCGAGAACATCCGGACCTACGGGGGCGGGCTGCAAAGCCTGTTCAAGTCGACGAACCTCCAACTCGACGCCCTGCCGTCGCTCGGCAAAGAAGCGGGGGCCCTGCAATCGGCCCTCTCGCCTCAGGAACAACTCGCCGCCGCCGCCGTTTTGCAGACCCAGGGGTCGCAGGACGCGTCCAGCAGCGCGACCAACCTCCGCAACGTCGTGGGGCGGTTGCAGACCGCCGCCGCCAGCGACACCGCCGGCCCGGCCCTCGAACGGCTGGGGCTCACCGCCGCCGACGTGGATTTCGTCGGCGAGCGGATCGACGACGTGTTGGGGCGGATCGGCGCCGGCCTACAGTCGGTGCCGGAGGAGGAGCGGGCCGGCATCGCGAAAAGCCTTGTCAGCGAGGCCGGCATCGCGTCTCTGAACACGCTGATCGCGAACCGGTCGGCGCTCCGCAAGAACGTCGCCGACCAGGCCAACCTCGGCCAGTTCGACGCCGACGTGGCCGAAGCCCAGCAGGGCGCCGGGGCGGCGAGGATTCGACTGGAGACGGCGTCGGAGGTCCGGCGGACGCAGCAGTACCAAGCGGACGACATCATCAAGGCGTCGCTGCGGGAGGAACTCGAATCCCGCGGCTACGCCCAGGCGCGGACTGAACTGTTCCTCGGGGCCTACTCGACCGCCCGGGCGTTCGGCGCCGGCCCGGACACCGCGGCCGACCTCGGTATGGGCGACTACGGCGAGTTCGCCGAGGTGCAAGACGCCGCGTTGAAGCGGGCGACGCAGGCCGCCGGACTCGAATCGAATCCGCAGTCCTTCGAAGAGTTCGCCGAGGCGCTCCGCGAAAACACGCGGTCGAACCGCGATGTCGCCGCGGAAATGAAGAAGCGCCCGCCCGCTCCGCCGCGTTCGGCTGGATTGGGGGCGGGCGGATGATTTCTCAAGACGGATTTACGTTCGGCGCCCCGGCCTACCACGGCCGGCCGATCAGCGCCGCCCGCTACGCCCGGATTCGGTCCTTCACGTGGCACGGCGTCGCCGGCGAGTCGCACCTGACGAGCCCCCCGGCCGGCTTCGACGTGTTCGTCGAGTGCGGCTGGGAAGCGGTCTCGGAGGTCGCCCTTGAGGCGATCGAGAACGGCCTTGCGGAGCAGGCGGGGCGGCTGTTCGGGGACCTCACGGTGCAGCAGTCGGGACGCCCGGCGATCGTGAAGCCGCAATGCACGTTCGTCGGCTACGAGCCCGCGGCCCCCGGCCGGCTCGACCCTCACCGGGGCTGGTTTCTTTCGGGCCGGCTGCTCTGGCGGTCCCGCGTCACCCCCGTGCCCGCGGGGGCGTAACCGGTGCCGGCCCTTCCCACCGCCGCCCTCACCTATCCCCCGCTCGTCCGCGTCGGTCCCGCCGGCGGCGGCCGTCCCGGCTTCGACGCCGGAGCCGTGTGGGAGATCGCCCCGGCGCTTCGGCCGGTGCGGATCGCTCAGGGCAGCGGGGCGTCCGGGCTGCCCTACTGCGAGTTCTCCGTCGATTTGGCGGAGGCCGGCTCGCTGGTCGTCGACGAGGCGGCGCCGGTCGGGTTCGGCCGGGCCGTCGAAGTCTGGCTCGACAACGGCCCGGCGGGCGCGGGCGTCCGGAACTACGTCCCCGTCTTCGCCGGCGAGATCGTCTCCCAAACGACCCGGTTCGGCAGCGCCCCGGACGAGCGGATCCTGCGGGCGGCGCTGCTGCCGGAGCGGTTCGGCGAGGCTCTCCGCGGGCCGCTGGTCGTGCTGCCCCCGGCCTCCGGCGCCTCGCCCGGCGACCCCCCGCCCGTCGTCGTGATGGAGGGGTGGCACCTCGAATACAACCCGGAGATTGCAGGCCAGATCGAACCGAACCGGCACGACGCCAAAGTCGACCATCCGGACGACGGCTCCGTCTCCCTGGCGCCGTGGCGGGACCCGGGGACGACAATCCCGGACAGCGACGCGGAGAAGTGGGAGCCGAGGTCGGCCGTCCGGTCGCTGATCGACCTCGTCGGCTCCGGAACCGACGCCCCGTGGGTCGTGCGGGAAGAGACGGAGCCGAACCCAGACCCCCTCGCCACGTCCGACCCCGACCCCGCGTCGGACGATCCCGTCTACGGCGGACTGCCCGAACTGGCGGACGTGCGGATCCCGCCGGGCACGTACCCGCCGCAGGCTCTCGACGCGATCCTGCACCCGCTGGGGCTCGACTGGACCGTCGACCTCGAACCCGCCTCGACCGACCCGTCGCCGACCGACGAGCCCCCGGCGCTGACGCTCCGGCTCCGCGTCTACCGCCGCGGGCGGGGCGAGGTCCGCGTGCTGAAGATGCAGCGGCCGGAGGGGGACGCCCTCGACCTATCGCTGACCGACGCCGGCGAGTTCGAACAGACGCTCGACCTCGCCGCCCCGCCCAACGTCGTCGTCGTCCGCGGCGCCCCGCGGGAGACCGAAATCGACGTTCGCCTCTATCCGGGCTGGGAGCCGGGCGCCGCCGAGGCCGGACGGCTCTGGATCGCGAACGAGGACGGCGCCTACACGGGCACGCGGGACGGCGCCCCCGAAGGCCCCGTCCCCGAGCCGCCCGACTGGGCGGGGATCGGCGTGACCGTGCCCCGCCGCCGACGGCTCGGCGACCGGCTCGCCCGCGACGACGACGGCCGCCGGCTGCCCCCGGCGCTGTACTGGCGGGCGGACGACGCCGGCACGTGGACCGAAGTTCCCCCGTCGTGGACTTGGGCGGTTCTCGAAGACCGGATCGGCGTGCGGTTCGAAGGCGACGAGCCCCCCTCGAATCTACTCGCCACGCCGGCGCCGCAATTGGCGATCGTCGGCGCGGTCGTCGGCGACGAGCGGATCGAGGCCCGCGTCGGCCCCACCGGGCGCGGCCCCGCCGCCCGCGAAAAGGTTCTCGACCTCGACGCCTCTCACCGGTTCCGCTGGGAGGAGACGTTGTCCGGCGGCTTCGACTTCGTTCTGCCGACCGAAAGCGTCCCGCCGACGGCCCTCGTCGAAGAGATCGAGGCGTTCGCGACGAAGGTTCTCCGCGAAGAGGAGCCCGCCGCCGCGGACCTGGCGGTGACCTTGCCGGGCCTGCGGACCGACTACGCGGTCGGCGACCTGCTCGACAGCGTCGAAGGCCGAAACATCGCCCTCAGCCGGACCAGCGCCGGCGACGCCCGGCCGCAGATCACGGGGTTCGACTGGCGTCCGCGGGAGTCGGAGCTGGTCACCTTCCTTGAGATCCGCCAGACCGGCGGGGGGGGCTGACGTGCGTACCTCGGTCACCCCGCCCGCCGGACCGACGGCCGCGACCCCCCGCGGCCCGGCCCCGTACTCGCCCCCGCACCGGACGGCCAGCGGGCTCGGCGCCTTCATGGGCCGGGCCGCTGAGGACATCGAAGCCGGGGGCACGGGCTCCGTCGACCTGATCGACGGGAACCGGGAGGAAACGGGCGCCAGCATCGTGGCCGCGAACGATCACACCCAGTTCCGCATCGAGGCCGGGAGCAAGGTCGGCGGCGTCACGTGGTTCGGAGTGCACTTCATCTGGTGGGTGGACCGCTGCCCGGACGAGGTCGGCCCGCCGCCGGAGCGGTGCTACTGCGATCCGGTCTACGGCTACGAGGGCACGGCCTACGGCGGTCTGGTCGA
>NZ_JBINJD010000187.1:0-9307 GCF_043951915.1 Alienimonas sp. DA493
GCGTCTCGAGCGAGGCTCGCCCGCAGGGGGACGCTCCCTGACGGTCGCGGCTCCCTAGAATCTTCCCCTACCGTCCGCCGTCCGCTCGTCGCGCCGTGTCTTCCCTCCGCCTCGTCCTCGCTTCGCTGTGGTTTTATCGCCGGACGCACCTCGCGGTGCTGCTGGGCGTGGCGGCGGGGGCGGCGGTGATCGGCGGGGCGCTGGTCGTCGGCGACAGCGTCCGGGCCAGCCTGCGGCAGATCACCCTCGAACGGCTGGGCGAAGTCGACCTCGCCCTCTCCGGCGGCCGGTTCGTCACCGACGGCTTCGTCGACACGCTCGCCGAGGGGGCCGACGCCCCGGCGACGGCCGCCCCCGCCCTCGCCCTGCGGGCCGGGCTCTCCGCCGGGGAGGAGGACGCGGTCCGCCGGGTGGGTTCCGTGAACCTGTTCGGCACGGACGAGCGCCTGTGGGGCCTGCTGGAGACGGCGGAGGTCGCCCGGCCGGAGCCGGGGGAGATCGTGCTGAACGCCCGCGTCGCCGAGGGACTGGGCGTGAGCGTGGGGGACGACGTGACGATCTCCGTGGAGATCCCCAGCGCCGTGCCGCGGGGCAACCTGCTGGCGAACCGGGACGACTCGACGGCGACCGTCCCGCTGACGGTGTCCGCGGTGCTGCCGGACACGGCGGGGGCGGCCCGGTTCGACCTCAACCCGGCCCAGCAGATCCCGCCGGTGGCTTACGCCGAACTGGGCGAGCTGCGGGATTTGCTCGCGCTGACCCCGGTCCGCCCCTCCCGCCGCAACCCCGAGGGCCGCGTCGGCCGGGTGAACGCGGTGTTCGTCGCCGATCCCGAGGGAGCCGGCGGCGAAGAGGTTCCCGGCGAAGACGCGGCGGACGCGTTGACGAAGTCCGCCCGGGCCGGCCTGACGTTGGACGATCTGCGGGTGAAGCTCGTGCGGAACGAGGCGCGGGGCACGCTGTCGGTGGAGAGCGACCGGATGATCCTCGAAGCCGCCCTCGCCGCCGCGGCCCGTGACGCCGCGAAGGCGGCCGGGCTGACGGCCTCCCCGCGGTACGTCGCCCTCGCCAACGAGATCGTCCCCGCGGACGCCACGACTGAGGAGATCGACGACGAGAACCGCCGCAGCGCCTACTTCGTCGTCGCCGGGGTGACGGCCGACGACGTGCCGGCCGTCCGCGAGGCGGGCGAGAACGAGATCGTCCTCAACGAGTTCCTGGCGAACGAGCAGCTCGGCGTGCAGGCCGGGGACGAGGCGACGTTGCGGTGGTATCCGGTCGACGACGGGGCGGACGCCCCGGAGCGGAGCGAGACGTTCACCGTCTCCGCCGTCGTGCCGATCGAGGGCGCCGCGGCCGACGGCACGCTCACGCCCACCGTGGAGGGCATCACCGACGCGGCCACCTTCGCGGACTGGGACCAGCCGTTCGAGATGGACCTCGACCGCGTCACCACCGAGGACGAATTCTACTGGGACGACTACAAGGCCCTGCCCAAGGCGTTTCTGCCGATCGAGCGGATGCGGGAGCTGTTCCCCAGCCGGTACGGGTCGAGCACCACCGTGCTGCTGACCGGCCCGGACGGCGGCCCCATCGAGGACTTCGACGCCGCGGAGGAGCGGTTCACGGCGGCGCTGCTGGAGGGCGTCGATCTGCGGCAGCTCGGCTTGGCGTTCGGGCCGGTGAAGGCCCAGGGGCTCGCCGCGGCGGCGGGCACCACGGACTTCGCCGGGCTGTTCGTGGGGTTCAGCCTGTTTTTGATCCTGTCCGCCGCCATCCTGATCGCCCTGCTGTTCCGCCTCGGGCTGGAGCGCCGGGCCAGCGAAGTGGGCTTGGAACGGGCCCTCGGGTTGGGGCCGAAGGCGGTGCGGCGGCTCCACCTGACGGAGGGGCTGATCGTGGTCGCCGTCGGCGGGCTGGTCGGGGCCGCGGCGGCGGTCGGCTACGCGGCCCTGATGCTGTGGGGCCTGCGGACGCTGTGGGTGGGGGCGGTCGGCACCCGGTTCCTGTTCCTCGACGTGACCCCGACCAGCCTGGCGATCGGCTTCGGCGTCAGCGTGCTGCTGGCGGCGGCGGCCGTCTGGTGGGGGCTGCGGGCCCTGCGGGGGGCCAGCGTGCGGGCCCTGCTGGCCGGGGAGACCGGCGCCGAGAAAGAGGCGACCGGCGCCGCGGCGCAGTGGATCGCCGTGGGGTGCGGCGGGTTCGCGGCGGTCCTCATGCTCGCGGCCCTCGCCGGGCTGATCCCGAACGCCGAGGCGTTCGCCGGGTTCGGCTGGGACGTGATCGCGTTCTTCCTCACCGGGATGCTGTTGCTCGCGGCGGCGCTGGGGGCGCTGGGTTGGTGGCTGGCCCGGCGGCCCGGCGGCGTGCCGCGGTCGAGCGTCAAGCTGGGCCTGCGGAACGCCGCCCGCCAGCGCACCCGCAGCGTGCTGACCGCGGGGCTGATCGCCTGCGCGACCTTCCTGCTGGTCGCCGTCGCCGCCGCCCGCAAGGACCCCTCCGCCGCGGGGCCGGAACTGGACAGCGGCAACGGCGGCTACCTGCTCGTCGCCGAGGCCGCCGCCCCCCTGCCCTTCGACCCCGGCACGCCCTCCGGCCGGGAGGAGCTGAACCTGACCGGGGAGCCGTTCGAGGCGATCGACGCCCTCACCGCCTGCCGCGTGCGGCCGGGGGCGGACGCCAGTTGCCTGAACCTCTACCGCACCGGCCTGCCGACCGTCCTCGGCGTGCCCGATTCCCAGATCGAACGCGGCGGTTTCGCCTTCGCCGACACCCCCGGCGAGAACCCGTGGGAACTCCTCAAGCAGGAGCTGCCGGACGCTCCCGGCCCCGACGGCGCCCCGCTCCCCGTCTATCCCGTGCTGGGGGACCTAAACACCCTGCAATACAGCCTGAAACTGGGCGTCGGCGACCGGCTGCCGGTCCCGAACGAGGAGAACCCGCAGGCGTACTTCCAGGTCGTCGGACAGTTCGACGGCAGCGTGTTCCAGGGCGTGCTGCTGACCGGCGAGGCGGACTTCGAACGCCTCTTTCCCACGAACGACGGTTGGGCCTACCTGCTGATCGACGCCCCGGAGGACCGGCAAACCGAACTCGCCGCCGCTCTGGAGGGCCGGCTGAGCGGCTACGGCGTGGACGCCGAACCCGTCGGCGAGCGGATCGCCTCCTTCCTCGCGGTGCAGAACACGTACCTCTCCACCTTTCAGGCCCTCGGCGGGCTGGGCCTGCTGCTGGGCACGCTGGGGTTGGCCGCGGTGATGCTGCGGAACGTGCTGGAGCGCCGCGGCGAGCTCGCCCTGCTGCGGGCCGTCGGGCTGGGCACGCGGAAGATCGCCGGGCTCGTGCTGACGGAGACGGCGTTGCTGCTGGTCTGGGGTCTGGCCAGCGGCACGCTGGCGGCGCTGCTGGCCCTGTGGCCGCACCTGTCCGGCCGCACCGCGGACACGCCCTGGCTGGGCGGAGCCCTGACGCTGCTGGCGGTGTTCGCCGCGGGCATGCTCGCCAGCGGCTGGGCCGTCCGCGCGGCGGTGCGGACGCCGATCGTCGCCACGCTCCGCGGGGAATGAACGCCGCCGCTTCGGTTGCCGCAGAATCTCAGGCCCCGGACGCACAATCGACGTCGGCGTTGCGTCTGCAGATTCGGCCGCGGACGCTTCGTCGCTACACTGCAGAGCGTTCGCCCGTTTCTTCGTTCAAGATCGTCCATGTCCGGCCGCCTGGAAGGCAAAACCGCGTTCGTCACCGGCTCCAGTAAGGGCATCGGGGCGGGCATCGCCGTCGAGCTGGCCCGCGAGGGGGCCGACGTGGCGATCAATTACCGCTCCAGCGCCGAGGAGGCCGAGGCCGTCGCCGCCCAAGTCCGCGACCTCGGCCGCACTGCCGTGGTATTGCAGGGCGACGTGGGCGACCGGGAGACGATCGAACGGCTCGTCGCCGAGGCGGCCGAGCAGCTCGGCGGGCTGGACCTGTTCGTCTCCAACGCCGTCTACAGCGCCCGGGAGCCGTTCCTCGACGCCGACCTGGACGAATTTAAGAAGACGATCGACGTCTCCATGTGGGGCGCCTTCTACGGCCTGCGGGCCGCCTGCCGGCGGATGCGGGATCAGTTCCACGAGAACGGCCGCGGCGGCAGCGTGCTGGTCGTCTCCAGCCCGCACGCGGACATCGCCTTCCCCACGGCGATGGCCTACAACATGGCCAAGGCGGCCCTCGACCAGATGGCCCGCACCGCCGCGGTGGAGATGGCGAAGTACGGCGTGCGGGTGAACATCCTGCACCCCGGCTGGATCGACACCCCCGGCGAGCGGAAGTTCTTCACCGAAGAGCAGATTGCCGAGGGCGCCAAGTCGTTGCTGCTCAAGCGCCTCGGCACGCCGGAGGAGTGCGGCAAAGCGGCGGCGTACGTGTTGAGCGACGACGCGGCCTACATGACCGGCTCCACGCTGAGCCTCGACGGCGGCGTGAAACTCCCCTACTGGAGCCGCCGCGAAGAGGGCGGGCAGTAGGGGGAGTCCGCCGGGGGACGGCCGCCGGACCGGGCGGCTACGCCCGCGGCGTTTTCCGCACGGCGTTCAACACGTCCCGCAACGGCACGGAGAACCCGGGGAGCACGTCCCGGCCGCCCAGCGTGCCGTCGGCGCCCAGTTCTTCCGCAACTTGATCCACGCCGGTGTAGACCGTCGCCGTCTCCGCCGCCGGGTCGATCTCCCAGACCAGCCGCGTGCCGGCGGTGAAGCAGTCCGCCCGCTTGGTCCGCATCTCCCGAGCGGTATTGCCGGGGGAGAGGATTTCGATCGCCAAATCGGGATAGAGGGCCGGGTACGCCGGCGTGGAGGGGAACCGGTCGCCCTCGACCTGTTCGTACCGCACGAACGCCACGTCGGCGGACCGCAGCCGGCTGCCGGACAACCGTAAAAAGCCCTGCCCCCCCAGCACCCAGCCCAACCCGCGGGCCTCCACGAATGGCAGGAGGAGGGCGATCAGTTTCGAGCCCATCAAATCGGATTCGGCGCCCACGGCTTTCTCAATGAGGGTCCCGTCGATCAGTTCGCACAGCCGGCCGGTTTCCCGCTTCACCCGATCGATGTCCGCCTCCGTCGCCGTGCCGGGGGCGGGGTCCATGACGATGCGGTACAGCGGGACGTCGCCGAATTGCTCCAAGATGTCGGCGACCGTCACGGCGGGGGCGGCCGTGGCGTCGGGACGGAGCGGCGGGGCGTCGAGGATCGCGGGCATGCTCGGATTCTACCGTGAACGAACCCCTGCCGGGGGCTCGCCCCTCGACTCGCCGTTACGCGTCCGGCGTGTCCGTCGGCTGGGCGGGCTCGTCGTTCACGAAGAAGTCCTGGAAGTCGCCGTATTGGTCGGCGGTGCCTTCGAGGTCGTATTCGCCGCTGACCAGTTCGCCGGCCCAGGCGTGCAGGCGGCGGGCGTGGGCGGGTCCCGCGTGGTGCGTGGCGACCTCCGTGGCGAAGTTCAGCAGGTCGTACACCTTGCACTTCACCGGCAGCGTTTTCTGCCGCTTCGCCGACAGGGCGTCGGCGTTCGCCAAACCGTACAGCCGGGTCACGTCGCCGGTCGTCTCGTGGAACCGCTTGAGCAGGTGCGTGCCGAGGTCTTTTCGTTCAAACAGCCCGTCGGAACTCGCCCCGTCCGTGCCGAAATTAGACAGCCCGGCGTGGGAGGAACCGCCCCCGCCGCCGGTCAGTTTGGCGAGGAGGTTGTAGAGGCCCGCCGCCTCGTGGACGCTCGCCCAGCTTTCGGCGGCGCTTTCGAACCGCTGTCGCAGGGCGGCGTAGCCCTCGTCGTTGTTGAACCCGTCCAGCGCCCGGCTGAGGGTGTAGGTGACCTCGTCGTCCCCCTTGCCCAGCGCCAGCTGGCTGCGGAAGGCGGGGGCCTCGCCGATCATGCCGTTGGAGCAGACCTCCCGCAGCAGCGAGAGATAAATGCTCGGCTGCCCGAACCCGTCCACCGGCGTGCGGACGACGAACCGATTGGCGAAGGCGTCGCCGGAGACGTGGAAGCGGTGGCCCACCCGCGGGGCGTGATGGCTCTCGACCACGCCGTTGTGGTAGGTCACGCGGTCGCCGTCGTAGCGGTGCAGCAGTTCGTTTAAATCGTCGTGCTTGACGACGGCCTTGGTCGGGTTGGAGACCGCCAGCAGGGAGCCGGTCCGGCCGTCGGCGTCCTCGGGGCCGCGCTCCACGGCGAACCGCAGGCGGTCGTTGGGGCTGCGGGCGGCCAGCCGCTCGAAGACTTCCGCATGATCGAAGTAGTTGAAGACCGATTTGCCGATGCCGAACCGCATAAAGAAGCTGGTCCAGAACCGGCCGCTGGGCCGCAGCGGCTCGTCGTTGACGAAGACCGCGGCCACCTTGGGCGCCCGGGAGCGGCCGTCCTCGCACTCCTCCAGTTCGACCCGCAGGTCGCCCACGGAGGCCACGCCGTACTCGATTCGCGGCCCGGACGCGGTTTGCGGCCCGGACGTCGAAACGGCGGCGGCGGGGGCGGTGTGCATCGGTCCGATCCTTCGGGACGGCCGCGAACGGCCGGGGTGACGATTGCGGGGACGGCGCCGGTTGCGCCGCCGGCGGCACTGTACCGACCGACACTGCTTTGAGCGAGACCCCGCCTGGAATGCGCCGCTTCGCCCGTCGGAGGAATCCTGACGGCAGAGGCGGGTTTGTCGGTTGCCGCGGGCGGGGGGCGGCGAAACCATTTCCCGTTTCGGGTCGGAACCGTCTGCGACCCCTTCCGTCCCGACGCGCCCCCGTCGCCGCGGCCATGCCCCCAGAACCGCATGAACTCTCCTCCAACGCCGACTCTCTGGTGCAGGACGGCGGCTGGACGCTGCTGACGGCCGCGATCGACTCGGCCAATTCGATGATCGCCGTGGCGGACGTGCGGGCCCGGGATCAGCCGCTGGTGTTCGTCAACGCCTACTTCTGCGAGTTCACCGGCTACTCCCGGGAGGAGGCGCTCGGGCGGAACTGCCGGTTCCTGCAGAACGCCCCCGGCGGCCGCGACGACGACCAGCCGGGCGTGCGACGGGTCCGCGAGGCGATCGCCGCCGGCGAGCGCTGCAAGGTCCTGCTGCGGAACTACAAGAAGGACGGCACGCCTTTCTGGAACGAGCTGTACCTCTCCCCGGTCCGTGCGGACGGCGGGGAGGAGGTGACGCATTACGTCGGCGTGCAGAACGACGTGACGGAGCACCTCGAATGCGAGCGGGAGCGGCTGATCCTCGCCGAGGCGATGCGCACGCTGGACGAGTCGGTCGTCATCACCGGCCCGGACCTGGAGGAGCCCGGGCCGGAGATCCGGTTCGTCAACGAGGCCTTCCAGCGGATGACCGGCTACGACTGGGACGAGGCGGTCGGCCGCAACCCGCGGATGCTGCAGGGGCCGGAGACCGACCACGGCGAAACCGAGCGCCTGAAGGCCCAACTGCGGGCCGGCCGGCCGTTCCGCGGGGAAGCCGTGAACTACCGTAAGGACGGCGAACGCTACGTGGTGCAGTGGACCGCGGCGCCGGTCTGGGCCCATGCGGTGCACGGCGTCGAGGGCGGGCTGTACGGCGGGCCGGGCATGAGCGGCCACTCCGGCGGCCTGCGGCGCCCCGGGGAACGGAACGAAACGGCCGAGTCGCGGCGTCGCAAAGGCCCGCCCTCCCACTACGTCGCCAGCCAGCGGGACATGACGGCCCGCCGGGCCCTGGAGCGGGAGGTGCTCGAGGGCCGCAGCTACGAGCAGGCCCGCATCGCCCGGGACCTGCACGACGGGCCGGCCCAGGACGTGACGGCGCTGAAGTTCCTGGTCGCGGCGCTCTCCCGGCAGGTCGGGCTGGACGCCGGCGACCCGAAGGCCCTGCACGACGCCGCCCACGACGAGACCGGCGCCCCCCGGTTCGACACCCCCCAGGCGCTCGCCGCCCACCTGCTCTCCCAGGCGGACGACGCCGCCAGCCGCGTGCGGCAGGTGGCCCGCGGCCTGATGCCGATCGGCGGCGTCCGCGGCGAACTGACCGCCGCCCTGACTCGCCTCGCCGCGGAGCGCTCCGCCCTCGTCGACCGCAACGCCGAGGCGCCCGGCCCGACGGTGACCTTCGCCGGAACCCCCGCCGACGAACCCGACGCCCCGGACGTCCGCAACGAGCTGTACCACCTGGCCCGCGAGGCGGTCGGCAACGCCCTGCGGCACAGCGGGGCGAGCCGGATCGAGATCGCCCTGCGGCGGACCGACGGGGCCGTCCGGCTGAGCGTCGCCGACGACGGCGTGGGGATGCCCGCCGACCTCGCCGCCGCCGCCGGCCGAATCGACGGCCTGGACGGTCGCGGCAAGCCGCGCTCGACCTCCGGCGGGGTGGGCCTGCGCAGCATGCGCTACCGGGCGGAGGTGCTCGGCGGCGCCCTGTCGATCGAACCGGCCGTCCCCGCCGCCGACGGCCGCCCGGCCCGCGGGGTCCGGGTCGTCTGCACGCTGTCGGCCAGCGGCCCCCCGGGGATCGACCCGCGGGAACCGTCCGACGACGACTAACCGCCGGCGCTCAGTCCCGCCGGCGTTCCGCCTCCAGCCGATCGATCTCCTGTTCGATCTCCGCCGCCTCCGCGTGCACGGCGCTGGCGGCGACGACCCCCTGATTGCGGGAGACCTCCGCGGCCCGCTCCAGCGTTTTGGCGTGCTTCGCCTTCAACGCCTCCAGCGGATCTTTCTTCTTGAACAGACCGAACATCGCAGCGGGCGGGGGCGGGGGAATTGAACGAGGACGAGTCGTTGTAGAACGCCCCGCCGCCCTGTCACGGGGCCGCCGCCATGTGCCCCTCGCCCTCGAGGGAGAGGGCAGCAGAGGCCGGCGGACCACTCACCGGCGTCCGCAGACCTCGTCCCCCCTCGCCCCCCTTTTGGGGGAGAGGGGTTGGGGGTGAGGGGGCAACGGCGCCCGCACGCTGGCAACGGTCCGCTCTCCGCATCGGCAGCCCGAGGCGCGAGCCGAGACGTGCGCGCAGGGCAGGATCACCCGGCCTCGCTTGCGCTTCGGGCTCACAATCTCTGAGCGGATGGTGGGTGAACCGCGCTACCCCCTCACCCCCGGCCCCTCTCCCTCCAGGGAGAGGGGCCGGCGAACCTCTCACCGGCGTCCGCAGACCGTGTCTCCCCTCGCCCCCCCTTTTGGGGGAGAGGGGCTGGGGGTGAGGGGGCAGCGGCGCCCGGACGCTCTTTCACTGTCCGGGGACTCTCCCTCAGCGCTTCGCTGCACCGCACGAAGGCGGGGGGAGGGGCGTCCCCCTCACCCCCACCCGCAGCGGTC
>NZ_JBINJD010000188.1:0-9067 GCF_043951915.1 Alienimonas sp. DA493
CGCCGGTCGCGGAGGTGTCGAACAGTTCGCGGAGGATTTCGACGGCGGTCTCGGCGTCGGCGTTCTCCAGCGTGAAGACCTTCACGTCCGCCCGGGCGCCGCTGGGGGCGTCCAGCGCCGCGACCAGCGCGATCAGCAGCGGCATCGTCTTCTCCGGCGCCGTCAGAATCAGCCGATTGCCGGTGGCGTCCGGGGCGACGGACACGTCCGCCAGCAGCCCGCTGCGGCCGGTCTCCCCGGTCGCGGTGACGTACTCCACGATCACGCTGCGAGCCGCCTGCAACGCCTGGGCGTCGGCCCCGCCGCCGGCGGCCCCCCCGCCCAGCCCGGCGCCCTGCTGGGCCTGAGCCGGGTTGATGACCGCCCGGATCGCTTGGTTGATGGTGTCGGCCAGCGCCTCGGCGGTGGCGAACTCGAGGGCGACCACCTCCATCCGGCTCACCAGCCCGCTCTCGCCGCGGTCAAGGTCCCGGACGAGCTTCCGCACCTCCGCCAGGCCGTTCGGCTCGGCGTTCACCACCAGGCTGTTCGTCCGCACGTCCGCGAACACCCGCACCTGCGGGAACAGGCCCTCACGATCTTCGTAGAACGCTTCGATCGCCTCGGCGACCTGCGGGGCGAGGGCGCTTTCGAGGCGGAACACCTCCAGCTGCGTCCCGGCGGGGACCGGCTGGTCGAGTTGCGTGGCGAGGGCCTCGACGGCTTCCAGGTCCGGCTCCGAGGCGATCACGATGACCGCGTTCGGCTTGCCGACGGGCAGGATCGTGACCCGGGTCGGGGCCTCTTCGCCCTGGTTCCGCAGCCGGGCCAGTTCGCCGTAGACCTCCGTCAGCAGGGTCGCCAGCGGCACGCTGTCGACGTGACGGAGGAAGAGCAGCTGGATTTGCGGCTGCAAGCCGGCGGAGAGCTGTTCGAGCTGATTGATGACCCGAGCGACCGCGGCGACGTCGTCCCGGTTGCCGCGGATGATCAGCACGCCGCTGTCGCCGAACTCCTCCACCTGCACGTCGCTGCGCAGATTCTCGATAATGCGTTGCACCTCCGCCGGGTCGCCGGCCGCCGGGCCGGCGCCGGCCGCGGGCGGCTGCTGGGCGGGGGCGTCCGCCGCGGGGGCGTCGGCGGGGGCGGCCGGGTCGGCGGCGTTCGGGGCCTGTCCCTCCTGGCGGCGGTACTTGGCGAGGGTGGCCAGCACCGGCTTCAGCTTCCGGCTGACGGCGACCGTCTCCGGCCCGCCGGCGACCACCTTCATCCCCTGCCCGTCCTTCGGTCCGCGGTCGATCGCGGTCAGGGCGGCGGCGATCTGCTCCGCCCGCTTGCCGGGAGCGGTGACGATCAACTCGTCCTTCGTTTCGTCCATCCCGATGCTGTAGGCCGGCGTGCCGGTGAGGTCCGGCTCGGCCCCGGGCTGCGGGCGGTAGGCGGCGAAGGCGGGGAAGCCGCCGGGGCCGCGGTCCAGCAGCTTGGCGTGGTCGCCGACCGCCAGCATCAGCGTGCGGGCCACCGCCTTGGCGTTGCCGCGGCTGACCCGCACCGTGACGGTGACCGGCTCCGCGGCGTCGGCCGCGGCGGCGACCGCGCCGGCGGTCAGGTCGAACACCGGGGCGGCGTCCGGTTCCATCGGTTCAGCGTGGGCCGCGTTCTGCACCTGCTCGGCGGCGTAGTCCTCGGCGGCCTCACGGGCCGTCCGGCCGGCGGGACGCACCGCCGCGTCGCGGTGCGGGAGCACGGAGGAGAAGTCTCGCCGGCGGGCGGTCGGCTCCGGCAGCGGCGTCAGGGCGGTCGCGGGATCGTGCAGCGGACGGCCCTCGGCCCCGGGGGCGGTCGGGCGGCGGTAGTCCTGCCGCACGCTGCGATCGCTGATCACGATCAGGTTCGGGCCCTGCTCCAGAATGCGGAAGCCGTCCGGCTCCAGCCGCTGGTTGAGCATCTTCACCGCTTCGTCGCGGGTGTATTCGCCGCGGTCGAACCGGCTGAAGCGCCCCGGCGGGACGTCCTTCATCACCAGGTGCGAGCCGCTCTCCTCCGCGAGCTTCCGCAGCACCGTCGGCCACGGGGCGTTGAAGTGCCGCATCGTCACGGCGGCCTTCGCGGGCGGCGGGGAGGCCGGCGCCGGGTCGTCCGCGCGCAGCGAGCCGGATCCTGCCGTCAACAGGACCGCGGTCGCCCAGAGAGCGAGGCGGCGGCGGGAGGAGGCAGTCGGCCGGTCCATCGGCGAACGTCCACGGTCAGCGGAGTGTGAATGGGGAGACGCGACGGGCGTCGCGCAACTCGTCCCGGGCAGTCGGCAAACCCGGCCGCATCGGCGCTATCGGCAAACTCGCCGCGAGCCGTTCAGTCGGATTCCTCGCCCGCGACGGTTTCCGTGTCTTCGGGCGAATTTTCGTCGGGGGCCGGAGTCGTCCCGGCGGAGCCGCGGCTGTCCGCGACCGCCGCGTCGTCGGTCGCGGCGGGTTCCGCCCGAGGCGGCTCGGAGGGCACGGCGGGCTCGGCGGCGTCGGCCGGCGGGGGCTCGGTCGAGGGCTCAGCGGACGGCGCCGCAGGGTCGAGCGCGCCGCGGTCGATCGCGTCGGCCAGCGAGGCGCCCAGCGCCAGCCGGTACCGCCGGCCGTCCCGGGCGAACTCCATCGTGTCGCGGCCGATCTCCAGCACCTCGCCTTCGACCCCGACGACCGTAAACGGGTCGCCCGGCTGCAACTTCGTGATCTGGTTCTCCGCCTGATTGAACAGCGTCGCGACCGGCTCGCCGTTGCGGGTCACCCGGCCGACGAATTTCACGAACGGCCGCAGGTCCTCCGTCACCGTCACCCGGACCTGGGTCTCGCCGCTGAGCGGCGGGGAGCCCTGGTCGGTCGCCCGCACGGTCAGCGTCGCTTCGCCGGGGGGGAAGTCGGCGGGGACCTCCCAGCGGACCAGGCCGAAGAACGCGTCGATGAACGCCCCCTCCGGCGGGTCGACCAGGCTGAAGTCCACCTCGTCGCCGTCCTCGGCGTCGCTGGCTTCGGCCTCGAACAGCAGCACGTCCCCGGCGTTGACCGTCTTCGGCTCCACGCTGGTGACCGTCGGCGGCGTGTTGCGGTCGACGAGCGTCAGCAGGACGGATCCGGTCAGCGTCTTCGCCGGCCGCGGCACCTCGGCGGCGATCTCCACCTCATAGTCCCCCGCCGGCAAATCCTCCGGCGGGTCCCAGGTGAGTTCGCCGGTGCTCGGGTCGAAGGCGGCGCCCTCCGGCAGACCGGTCGCGGACAGCGTCGGCTCCCCGCCGCGGGGGTCGTAGTCCTCCGCGGAGGCCGTCAGGGTGAACGCATCCCCCCGCACCAGCCGGGGCGAGCCAGCGAGCTTCAGCTCCGGATCGAAGCTCCGCGGCTTGCGGAACGGGCCGGTCTCGCTGAACGCCAGCAGATCGTCGGCCGGCGCCGAGTGCGGCCAGAGTTGCAGGAAGGCCCCCGCCGGCTGATCCGCCGGTTCCGTGCCCTCGACGCCGCGGCGGAGCGTCCACCGCACCGGGGTTCCGTCCTCGTCGCCCTCGTCGTTGAGCGGCTGCACGTCGCTGACCGTCAGGAACTCCGTGCCGGCCCGCACCGTGAAGCCGGGTTCCTCCGGGAAGGCTCCGCTGAGCCCGGCCGGGATGCGGACCGTGGCGGTCTCCGCGTCGGCCGGCAGGTCGGCGGCGAGCCGGGCGATCGGGAAGATCTCCTCCCGCTGGGCGGCGGTCGGCAGGGAGAGCGCCTCGGCTTCGATCAGCACCTCCAGCGGCGTGTCGCCCACTTCCGCGGCGCTGGCGATTTTCGACGAGTTGATCCGGTGCAGCAGATCGGTGCGGCGGAAGCGCCGCAGGAACAGGTCGAGCTCCGCCAGCGTGGCGAGCCCCCGCAGTTCGACCCGCACGGGGCGGAACTGTTCGTCGCGGCGGGCCTGCACCGGGCGGAGCTCCGTGCTCACCTCCTCCCACCCGCTGATCGTCGCCAGGTCGGAGAGCCACTGCGGATACAGTCGCTCCGCGTAGCTGACGTCCGCCGGCAGACTGCGACCGCGGGCGTCGTTCACCCGAACGGCGGCGGCGGTGATCGCCTGCACGCGGTCGGACAGCGTGTCGGAGCGGTCCAGCGTGCTGTCGAGCGTCGACTGCAGCTCGGCGATCGGCCCCGTCGTCATCGCGACGATCGGGCCGCGCATCAGGTAGCCGACCAGGAACAGGCCGAGGACGCCGGCGAGGATCTTTTCGTTGCGGTTCATACGGCGGCCCCCCCGGCGGTGGCGGCGTCGCCCTCGGGGGCGGGTCGGTCGGGGGGCAGTTCGGCGGAAAGGGAGAAGCGGACCGGGTAGCCCTCGCGGCCGGTCACGCGGGCGGTTTGCGTCGGCCGCACGACGTAGCCGGCGGCGGCGAGGTCCCGCTCGACCTCCCGCACCAGATTCGTGCTCTCGGCGTAGCCGTCCGCGCGGATCAACGCCCGACTGCGGGCGGTCGGCGGGCTGAGTTGGAAGGTCTCCAGGAACAGCCGCTCCGTGCCGGGCAGCAGGGCGTCGAGGCGGGCCAGTTCGGTGCGGCTGTCGGTCGTCTCCGCCGCCCAGGCGGCGAGGGCAGCGTCCTCGGCAAGCAGCGGTTCGTTCTTTGCGATGAGCTTCTCGTCGGAGGCGATCTTCACCTGCAGGCCGGCGATCTGCTCCCGCAGGGTCGATTTCTGCCGATCGAGCACGAACCAGCCGACGCCGATCACCAGCGTGAGGGCCGTCGCGGCCAACAGGCCGGTCCGCAGGCGGGTGTCCTTCGGCTCGGGCCGCCGGCGGGGGGCGAGGAAGTTCAGCGCCGGGACGGCCTCGTCCCCGACCGCCAGGCCGACCGCCCCGCCCAGCGCCCCCGGCGCCGCGGCGCCGGACGGACCGCTCAGGCCGAGGTCGTCCCACCCCTCGACCGCCCGGGGCGAACCGCCGAGCCGTTCGGCGAGCCGCGGCGCCCAGCGGTGCGATTCTTCCCCGAGCCCCCACACGGCGTTGAGGCCGTCCTCGATGCCGGCGGCGTGGGAGATGAGTACGCGGCTGCATTCGGAGAGCAGCGTGCGTTCCCACTCCTCCTCGTCCTGGCCGACGGGGTGGGCCGAATGCGAGTTCGTCACCCGCGGCCCGTCCGGCCCGACGGCGAGCAGCGTGAGCTCCACGAACTCGCCGTCGCGGCTGACGATCAACGTCGTCCCCTCCCCCGGATCGCGGGAGGCGACGAGCCGGGCGGCCCCCACCGGGGCGAGGCCCACGGCGGCCGGCGCCAGTCCCGCGGCTTCCGCCGTCGTCGAGATTTCCTTCAGCAGTTTGGCCGGCACGGTCGCCAGCAGCGCCGCCCGCCCGGCGTCGCCGGTCGCCGCGACCGGCAGCGGGAGAAAGTCGAAGGCCAGCTGGTCCAGCGGGGCGGCGCTCTTCGTGGCGGCCTGCATCCGGACCAGATCCGGCAGGTCGTCGTCCGGGACTGCGGGCAGGTCCAGCCGGCGGATCGTCGCCCGGGACCGCGGGACGGCGACGACGGTCCGCTTGGCCGTCACCTTGGCTTTGACCAGCGCCTTCTTCAGTTCCTCCCCGGTGACGGGAGCGGGCGTTTCGAAGGTCGTCCCCACCTTCCCGGCGCCGTCGATGACGACGCCGCGGAGCGGCTCTTCCGCGGTGCGGGGCCAGGCGAGGGCGAGGGTGTCGGGCATGAGGACGGGACGGGGGACGCCGGCGGGAACGGATGAGGCGGGTCGGGAAAACTGTGCGGCCGGTTTCGGCCGCCGACAAGGGGCGGCGCCGCGGGATCAGGGGGCGGAGAGCATCGCCCGGGGCACGCCCCGGCCGAGATCGGACAAGTCGCGCATCTCCACCAGCCGCGCGGGGGCGGTCGTGCCGTCGATGACCGCTTCCACCCGCACCGCCGGCCCCCCGCCCTCCACGTAGCCGATCGAGCGGACCCGGAAGAACCCGCCGCGGGCGGTAATGAACGGGTCCAGTCGGCGGAGCGTCGGCAGGTCTGTCAGCCCGTCGGCGACGAGCCAGAACGGGGTGAGACGTTGGGCGTGCAGGTCCGGCCGGGCCTCGCCGCCGGCGCCGATCATCCGGGCCGCGTCGATCTGCTCCGCCAACGCCTGCGACATGCCGGGGACGCCCATCAACGCCCCGTACCGCGCCTGGTTCACGTTGACCCGGCCGCGGATCACCTCCGTGTCGAAGGTGGTGACGGTCTGCAGGATCGACGGCAACTCGTCGAGCATCGCCCCGGACTGGAACGGGCTGTAGAGCGTCGTCAGCTCGCCGTCGATCTCGATCTCCACCTCCCGGTCGACCAGATCGTAGAAGCTGCCGATGTCCGTCGTCGCCCCGCCGGAGAGGTCCATGCCGGCCCGGGTCACGGTGGTCTCTTCGTCCGCCCCGCCGATCAGATCCGCCAGGGCGCCGGCCATCGCATCGACCTGCTCCTCCTCGGTGGCCGTGGGGGTCGTCGGGTTGCCGTTCTCGTCCAGCCCCTCCTCCATCAGGGCGTCCACGTCGGCGTTCGGGTCGAGGCTGTCGGAGCTGTTCTCCGGGTCCAGCGGCCCGGCGAGTCGGTAGGCGACGACGAACTGGGCCGTTTCCGTGTCGAAGGCCTCCTCCAGCGCGTCGAACAGATCGGTGAGGACGCCGTCGTTGAGGTCGATCTTCTCTTCGCCGTCGGCGTTCAGGTTCGGTTCGCCGCCGTGCACGGTGAGGTAGGCGGTCCAGCCGACGTCCAGCAGACCGTCCGCGTTGTCCGGGGGGTAGGTGGCGTCGCCGTCGTTCTCGCCGGGGTCCAGCAGGCCGTTGCGGTTGGCGTCCTCGCCGTACAGCAGCGCCGGGGTCACGCCCTGGACCAGCAGGAGTTCGTCCACGCTGTCGATCGGCCCGTCGCGGGGGACGCGGGGCGGGTCGAGGGCGGCGTAGGCGTCGTACTCGGCGCCGAACTCGCGGACGTCGCTGTCCTCGTCAATGAAGTCGAAGATCGCGTCGGCGATCTCCTCCGTCATGTTCGGCAGGCCCATCAACAGGTCGCGCTGCTGGGTTTCGGTCAGTTCCTGATCGCGGACGGTCAGGTTCAGCAGCCCGTTGACGTCCAGCTTGCCGGACTCGTCGATCAGCCCGAACCGCAACTGGGAGCCGGTCGGGTCGCCCTCGACCGGGGCGAAGACGGTGAAGCGGCCGTTGCCCAGCGGGTCGTCCGACGGCGAGACCAGCACGCCGCGGAGGGCGGCCGGTTCATGATAAATCGGCGGCGGGGCCGCGGGATTCGCGGTCCCCTCGTCCACAAGGGCCAGGGCCAGGGCGACGCCGCTGTCGGCGCAGGCCCGGCTGCGGGCGGCAACGCCGTGCGCGTTCGCGGCGGCCTTCTCCGCCAGCATCCGCTCCGTGAAGCCGTAGACGCCGAAGGTCAGCAACAGCACGAGCACCAGCACCGCCAATAGCACCGACCCGGTGCGGCGCCGCCGGCCGGGCCGTCGCCGGGAGGCGGCGGCGGATCGCCGTCGAACGTTCACAGCATCGCCTCCACGCTCGGTTCGCTCAGCAGCGGGCAGATCACCAACCGCGTGACGCTCGGCCCGCGGTTCCCGATTTCCTGCCCGGTCGCGTACGGGTTCGGGGCGCCGTCGAGGTCGATTTCGAGGTTCACCTCGACCGCCCGAGGCAGCGACCCGGTGAGCGAGGAATCCCACGTGGCCAGCCATTCCGCCCCGTCGAAGTAGCGGAAGGAGAGCCCGGTCACCTCCGGGGCGAGCAGCCGGGCGGCGGCGGTCAGGCCGGGCAGGTCGCCGGCGTCCTCCGCGCGGGCGACCGCGGCGGTGTCCCCCTCGGACCGGGCGAGCCCCGGGCCGTCCCGCTCCGCCACCCCGGCGGAGACCGCCCCGCCCCGCCCGGCGAGGAACCACGTAACCGTCCGCAGATCGCTGGTGCGGGCCGCGGGGCCGGACGTCACCTCGTCCGCGATGCCCCGCGGCGGCAGGGCCGTGTAGAGCGTCAGCGTTTCGGCGTCGCCCGTCAGTCCGACCTGCGGCACCGGGAACAGTTCCGCCTCGGCCTCCGCGTCCGCCGACCCGGAAGTAGAGGACGAGGAGGTGGACGGCCCCGAAGTCGCCGGGTCGCTCTCGGAGTCGTCCGCGGCCGTCTCGTCCGGCAGGGCCCGCGGGGGGGCGAACCGCAGGCTGCGGACGTCCGTCAGCAATCGGGCCCGGATCGCCCGGGCGAGTTGTTGCTCCATGGCGGCGTCGCGGCCCATCGTGGTCACGCGGCGGAAGGTCTCCAGCCCGGCGTAGACCCCCGCCAGCACGACGACCAACAGGGCCATCGCCAACAGGACTTCGACCAGCGTGAAACCGCCGCGACGGCGGGCGGGGCGTCTCACAGCGTGCCCCCCGTCGATTCGGAGACTTCGGCGTCCAGCAGCACGGCCGGGTCGCGGACGAACTGTTGCAGGCGGAACGCCTCGTTCGGCTCGCCCCGCAGGCCCTCGTGCAGAACCGCGACGGTCACGTCCAGCAGCCCCTCCGCCGGACCGGAGGCGACCGTCAAAGAGTACGACCACAGCCCGTCGTCCCCCTCCAGCGGGGCCTCGCCGACGGACTGCAACGGCTCGACGCCGGCTAGGACTTCGTTCAGCTTGGCGGTGGCGAACTCCTCGGCCTTGGTCCGCAGTCGGGCCTCCTCAGACATCCGCACGCCGAGCGAGACGTGCTGCCCCAGCACCGCCAGCGAAGCGACGAGCAGGATCAGGGCGAGGAACACCTCGTAGAAGGTGATCCCGCGTCGGGCTCTTCCCCGGCGGATGGGCCCGAGGCGGAGACGGCGGTGCGGGAGGCGCGTCATCGCTGGGCGGCCCCCGAGAGCGGGGCCGGTTGCGTCCCGGTCAGGGTCGGCCGTTCGACCGGTTCGATCGAGGCGGAGCCGGTCAAGCTGCGGACGACCACCCGCAGGGCGCCGACCTCGTCGGCCAGCGTCACCGAGGCGGCCGTCGCGGTGCCGTCGGGCAGAAAGCGGATCGGGTCGGACCACTGGGCCATCCCCAGCTCCGCGGCGTTCGGCAGGCCGTCGAAGTAGTTCGCCG
>NZ_JBINJD010000189.1:0-8966 GCF_043951915.1 Alienimonas sp. DA493
AGCCGTGAAGCCGTGAAGCCGTGAAGCCGTGAAGCCGTGAAGCCGTGAAGCCGTGAAGCCGTGAAGCCGTGAAGCCGTGAAGCCGTGAAGCCGTGCCCGATCTGCGTGCAGTTCATTGAGACCGCATCTCCTGCTCCCTCCAGGGAGGATGAGCGTCGGGGCGTCGATCTCCTCAGTCGGATCCGGTGCCGACGGCGGCACCGCCCGGCCTTTTGCGTCGCAACTTAGTTTCGCCTCCTCCGCCAGTCCTAGCAGTCGACTAAAAACCAGCACGGCCCTCTATCGTCCGCAACATTTACCATTACAATACCTAGGTGTTTCGGGGGGAAGCGAGTGCCGCCGGCACGGCCGTCGGTCTTACCCTCCAGACACCCCAGATTACACGAAAGCACAGCAATGACTTGCATTGACTCTCCTCGACTTGAGTTCGAGACACGTAACCCCTTCGATCCGCCGGAAGTCCCGCCGGCGACCTACTACGCCGTCGCCGCAGTCGGTCCAGATCGAAAACAAAAGTTTTATATGGACCTGGCGAAGGAACTGCCACGACGGTACGACACGTTCGGCGAAGCGTCGGACGTCGTGTCCGCCGTCACGCCGCCCGACGGCGTTCGGCTCTGCGTCATGGCGGTGTGGGACGACACGGCGGAGAAGCCGACGTTCTGCTCGTTTCTCCGAAACGGCGAGTCCGCTCGTGGCGTGGTGGCGAGGGGAGAGGGGTAAAACGACAAAGAGCGGGTCGTCGGCCCGCTGAGACCATGCCTGCGGGATCGAGCGGCTGACGACAGACTTTTCACTACGCTGAGGACCGGCGGCCTCTACGGCTAGCCGGTGGCCCGGCGGCGAGACGTCGGTGCCGGCCTTGCTGGAACTGATAGGTGCGGCTGATCGATGTGGGCGGAACGTCCCGCACAGTCGGGACGCCGTGCGTTCGGCTGGCCGTATGACTCGTTTTACTTACGGTAGTGGCCGGAGCCTCGATGCGAGGCTCCGGCCATTTTTCGTCGCCCGTAAAGCTTTGCGACGTTTCCGGCGAATTCCAGGCGGATCCGCTCCCTGCCCCCGGCCCGGCGGCCGACGCCTTACCGTCATGTAGTCCGTAACGGCAAGCCTCGCAGGCGGTCCCGATCCACGACTTTCAAGATAAGGCCGGTTCGCCATGATCGCCGCCGGCGTCTTTCCCTCGGGCCAGCGGATTGAACGGTGCAGAGAGACTCTTGGGGCGAAGTGATTCTACTCAGGATTGTGGGCCAGGGTCCAATCGCCGAGAAACCGGAGTAACGAGCGATGCAGCTTCACGATCGCTCCAGTCCCCCCACTGAGACCGAATTCCCGGGTCAATCTCTCGTTTGCAACCCGAGGCCCGGAGTTTCACCCCGTCCGCAGCTTCGGATGCGGAAAGAATCGAGCGAACTATTAAAACGCTGGCGGCCGTCTTTCAGGTACAAACCTGTCGCCGTCCCATCTCGCTCGCAACGCAGAGCCTTCAGGCCCGGTCCCCCGTCGCCCCTACATTCTGGTCGTCGTCCAAAGTCTTTCAGTCGCTCCTAGCGGAACCCCGATCCAACCTGACTCGTGGCGCAGACAGCACGCTCACCCACGACGCTGGAAATAAGTCTGCAAAACTAGCATCAGCCGGTTCTATGCATATAATGCACGTCGCCGATCGGCATCGCCACGGCCGTCAGGCTCGTCGCCTTAACGGCTCGAATTGCCGAACCGGCGCAAACATCATTTCATAGAAGAACAAATGAGCGAAGACAATCTGACCTACGCCGAGGAACTGCGTATCCGACGAGCGATCCACGACGCCGATTTTATCATCTGCGGCCCGTTCTTCCGTCACCACCTACGGTCGGCCGGCGTCGACCCGAAGCGTGTGTCGCATGCGACGGTCTGCCGCTTATCGTGGGAGGAGATCTGGGTGAAACTCGGGGACGCCATGGAGGGGAGCGAGGTCATCGAGCGGCAGGTCATGAACGAAGACGAGGATTGGTCGAGAAAGTTTCTGCCCGACATCATCGGCGTCCGTCTGAAAAGGACCGCAGATCAAGTCGCCGCCGGACGCCCCGGCAAACGCATAATTTAAAAATCACCTGAGAGCGGTCGAGGCTCGACCGTCGTCCGGTCGGGCGATGCGAACGTGACGCTGAGAAGGCCGGGGGCTCGACTCGAGCCCCCGGCCTTCTCTCTAGATCGCCACGCCCGTCGCAAATATTGTAATCCGGAATTTTCGACAAAACCTGTGGCGGCAGGATCCCCCGCCCGGGGCCGCAGCCCGACTCCGTCGGTTACATTTTTTGAAACCTCGCCCCCCGTGAGCCGCCCCGCCCGGCGGAGCGTCGGTGCGAATACGATATTGCAGAAATCCCGACGGCGGAATTTTCGGCCGCTCGAAAAGGTCGAAGGGATTCGGCCGACGTCGGAGACTTTCGGGCGTGACGAGTCCGTACTCCCGATCGCCCTGTCTGACCGTCTAAGGCTGCGGCTTGCGATTCGTGTCTCTTAACAGGGTCGAAAAACGTCTGATTGTCGGGGAGGCGGAACTGCCTCTATTCCCGCCGGGGCCGCTCGATCTGGGACTCCCGGCGGCCCCGCCTCCTGGCATGTCGGTGCGGGGCCGGGACGCCGCACAGGTCGCAAAGCACTCCGAGAACGTCTCTGGGCAGCTTTCGGATCTCCGAGCCGATTCGCCCGGCGACGCCCCAAATCTTCAGCTCTGTCTCCTCGTCCGGGCGGCGGACCGTGAAGGGCCCGCCCTCCGGGACGCCCGGCGGCGGGCTGCCGGGCTCCAGCCCGAGCTCTCGCTCCGCCGCACGACGAACGAGTACCTCCAGCCGGAAGAGGCGGAACGTCCGCTCCTCCGAGACGGCCCCGCTCCCCCGGCAGGCGAGGCACGCCTCCTGCTCGGGCCCCGGCAGCACGCCGGTGCCGTGACAGCGATAGCACTCGTAGAAGCTTGGCTCCCCCAGGTCGCTCCCGCCGCTGCCGGCGGCGGCGTGTTCGTACGTCATCGGCTCCGCCCAGTGAACTCGCCCCGGCGGACTTCGGCGTTAAAGGTTTTGCGACAGGAGCGGCAGGTGATTACCTGTCCGCCCTGTCCCATCGTGATTTTGTAGGTGCCGACCGAGCCGCAGTGAGCGCACTGAGCGACGCCGTTGCCGTAGGCCATGTCCAACTTTCTGCGTGGGAGGTACGAGGGACGGACAGCGGCGGTCCGTCATCCGGCGTAGCGAGAGCTCCGTCCGGAACGGCTCAACTTTTTCTCCGGATCCCGTTCGGAGACCGGCCATTCCCGCCTCGGGGGAGCCTACGCACACGATCCGGCTCCGAGTATGCCGGCCGCCGCTCGCCCTTCAGAAGTTAAAGCGACAGTGACAGTCCCGCATGGCCCGAGTAGGAGGTCGCTTCAGAGGTTCTCGCCGCCGTTGCAACTCAATTCCTACTGGAGGTTCGTTCGTTGGATCAAAATGCAGTTATCACGAGGCCGGAGATGCGATCTGCCCGAGCCGACGCTTCGCCTCGGTCAACCGGTCGGGATCGGTGTCGAAGCCGTACCGTTCGCCCAGCCAAGCGACGGCGTCCGCCAGTCTCGTCAGCGGTGCGGCGGCGTAGTGTTTGTCAGCGACCGTTTGGGGAGCGTGCCCCAGCCACAGCTGCACAAGTTCGGCGAAGCCCGCTTCCGAGTTGAGCAGCGACGCCCCGGTTTTTCGCCACCGATCGGCCCGAGTTGGGACTTTAACGCTGCGTCTCGCCATCTTCCGCTTCAATTGGTTCAGGGCGTTCCGAACGTTGTCCACCGTGATCAGCTCGTTCTTCCCCTTCCCCTCGGCGTAGTACTTCAACAGGCTCCCGGTCCGAGTCAGCAATGCCCGATCCTCGCATCCGGGGAGAGGTTCCGGCCGATCTTCCAGTTGCTCCCGCAAAGTCTCTAACGTCTGATCCCAAAGTACGTGGGAGACGACCGGCACGTTCGTCGCTTCCTCGGTTTTGCTTCGCTTCCTGGTGACGATCCCAAGTTCCGCATCCACCTCGGAGAGTTTCAGGTCCGACAGGTCGACCGGAAGGCAACCGAGATTTCCTAGCAGCAACAGCCAGCAGCGCAGCCGGTCGGGGGCGGCGTCCGCCATAACTTTCAACAATTCGGGCGGATAGGTCTCCGGCTTCTTTTTCGCCGCTTTGATGTGAATTTTGTCGACGTTCCTCGGCAGCCGATCCAGTTGCTCTGTCTCGTAAAGGTGCCGAACGAACGTCCGACAGACGTCCAACGTCGCTTTGGCGTTGTCAGTGGAGAACTTCCTTTCGGTCGACGCCACCTCGGACAGCAGGTGCGAACGGTAACGTTCCAGCCAAACGGCGTTGATGCATTCCACGTCGTCGCCGCCGGCGAACGTCACCACCTCGGACAGCCGCTCCGACGACCGCTTCAACGTCGACGGCTTGTGCCCCTCGGTCGCTTTCCGTTCGAGGTAGCGGCCGACGGCGGCCCGGACGGTGCGGTCCTCGGGCACGTCGGTCTCGGGCCGGTGCCGCCGGAAATCGGCCAACGTGTCCAGCCTCCGCAGCCAAGCCCTTTCCTCGGCGTCCTCGCAGCCGGCGAACGGCCACGAGAACACCGTGTCCGGCCGATCCAGCGGCTTAGGCGACACCTTAGCGAACTCCCGTTCCAATTTTTGCAATTGCTTCGCCAGCCGGTCACGCCAGCGGATCAGATAGTTCCGCCATTCCTCGAGGTCGGGCTTGCCCCGTTCCGGGTCGGCCTCCGATTCGGGCACCTCCCCGGTGCGTTCGAGGGCGTTCAGTTCGTCGGCGATCCAGCGGGACAATTCCAGTCGAACGGCCGTGGCGTGTTCGTAGTCTTCACGGTGGGGCTTAGCTTCGTCCCCCTTGGCGTCGATGTCGGCCCGCCAAGTCAGGAAACCCTCCCACGCCGCCCGTTCGGCCTCCCGGTCGCTTTTCGAGGGCACGACCGAGGATTGGTATCGTCGTCCCTTGTAACGCTTGACCCATCGTCCGCCTTTCCCCTTCTTCGCTTGCCAGGTCATCCGGCCTTTCGGTTTGCCGGGCCCGCCGTTCTTCGCCATCGGTTCCGAGAGGTGAGCGTGAGACTTTTCGTGAGACACTTCCGGGAGAAAAGTGTCTCACAGGTGTCTCACCCGCACAATCGAATCCCTACTTTTTCAGCATGAAAGACTCATGACGTCGGTTTCCGGAGCCGAAGGTCAGAGGTTCGAATCCTCTCGGGGATACTTGTCGTTAGCGGTGATGAAGACGCGTGTTGCGTCTCCAACCTCCGGGGCGGAGCGGCCTCGCCCGCCCGGGGAAGTGGTCGTCCTACCACGTTTGCGAGCCGGAAAGGTCCGCTCCCGAGACTCCGTCGCCCCTCCCAGCCGGGGTCGGTCGGTCCGCCTGACTGCCATCGAGACGGGCGTGGGGGAGGCCGGCGTCGCACGATTTGACGACGCGCGGCAGGTCCGCTTGGCAAAACCGCGGGCGCCGCGGTCGGCGTGATCGCGATCGAGCCGGGGATCGCCCTGCAGGGCGATCGACATCACCGATCCGCTCGGCTTGGCCCTCGGTGCGGCGGCGAGCGCCGCCTTGCGGGCGCCGGTCTGCGTCCCATCCGACGGGGCCCGATCGAAGGGGGCGGCCCGACCGGGATCGATTGTCGCCCGCCGTTCGCGGCGGTAAGACGAGTTCGCCCGCCGCATCGATTCGAAACGCCCGATATGACGCCGCTGCTCCTCGGCCTCGCCCTCTCCGCCGCGGTCCCGGCGCCGGCCGCCGGCGCCGGCGACTGCCGGCCCGTGGAGTTGAGCGCCGCGGAGGCCCACCGGTTGATGCTGGACCGGCTCGGGATCGACGCCCTCCGCCCCGGGGCCGACGGGTGGAACCGCGACGCCCCCAACGCCGCCAACTACGACGAGGCGCAGGCCGTCCCCTACCCCGACCTGCCGGACCCCCTCCTCACTGAGGCCGGCGACCCGGTCGCGACCGCGGAGCGGTGGCGGACGGTCCGGCGGCCGGAACTGCTCGAACTGTTCAGCCGCGAGGTCTACGGCCGCGTGCCGGACGACGCCCCGGCCGTGACATGGGACGTGACCGAAACGGAGCGGCGGACGATCGGGGACGTCGACGCCGTCACGAAAACGCTCGTCGGCCGCGTGGACAACTCCGCCTGCCCCGGAATCGAGGTGGGAATCGAGCTGTATCTCGCCGTGCCGGCCGACGCGGCGGGGCCGGTTCCCTGCGTGCTGGAATTCGGGTTCGGCGGGTTCGACCCGCCGCCGGCGCGGACCGGCGACCGGCGGTCTCGGTTCGGGGGGGCGCCGCCGTGGGCCGGGCAGGTGTTGGACGCCGGCTGGGCGTTCGCGATGGTCGTGCCGAACAGTATTCAAGCGGACGACGGGGCCGGATTGACGCGCGGCGTGATCGGCCTCTCCAACGGCGGGCGGCTCCGCGACCCGGACGACTGGGGAGCGCTGCGGGCCTGGGCGTGGGGGGCGAGCCGGGCGCTCGACCGGCTTGAAGCCGACCCGGACGTGGACGGGGGCCGGGTCGCGATCGAGGGGCTGTCGCGGTACGGCAAGGCGGCGCTGGTGGCGATGGCGTACGACGAGCGGTTCGCGGCGGCGTTCGTCGGGTCGTCCGGCAAAGGGGGGGCGGCCCTGCTGCGGCGGGACTTCGGCGAGCGGGTCGAGAACCTCGCCTCCGCCGGCGAGTCCCACTGGATGGCCGGCAACTTCCTGAAGTACGGCGGCCCGCTCACCCCCGGCGACCTGCCGGTCGACGCCCACCAGCTCATCGCCCTGTGCGCCCCGCGGCCGGTGTTTCTGAGCTACGGGGCGGCGACCGGGCCGGGGGCGGAAGGGCAGTGGGTCGATCAGCGGGGCAGTTTTCAAGCGGCCGTCGCCGCCGGCTCGGTCTACGAACTGCTGGGCGGCCGCGGTTTGGGGGCCGACGCGATGCCCGCCGTCGGCGTCGCCCTCGCCGACGGCGACCTCGCCTGGCGGCAGCACGCCGGCGGCCACACGACCGGCCCGAACTGGCCCGCCTTCCTCGCCTTCGCCGGGCGGTACTTCGCAACGGCGGGCGACGATCCCGGCCGCGAGCCGTCGGACCCGCCGCCGACGCTCAAGGGGGCGGTCGGCGGGCGGTTCAAGATCGGGGTCGCCGCCGGCGTGGAGACGATCGCCGACCCGGCGAACGCCGCCCTGATCGTCCGCCACTTTGAGATCGTCACGCCCGAGAACTGCATGAAGCCCCAGGGCATCCACCCCGCCGAAAACGAGTACCGGTTCGGCCCGACCGACCGGTTCGTGGCGTTCGCCGCCGAGAACGGCCTGGAGGTCGTCGGCCACTGCCTCGTCTGGGCCAAGGACGACCGCACGGACGAGTGGATGAAGACCGAGCCGGACGGCTCCCCCGTCACCCGGGAAACGCTCCTGCGGCGGATCGAGGAGCACGTCGCGACCGTCGCCGGCCGGTACGCCGAGCAATGCACCATGTGGGACGTGGTCAACGAGGCGCTGGCCGAGGGCGAGGACGAGGGCCTGCTGCGGGACTCCGTCTACTCCCGCACGACGGGGGTCGACTTTCTCGTCGCCGCGTTCAAGGCCGCCCGGGCGGCCGACCCGGACGCCCTGCTGATCTACAACGACTACAACGGCCACAAGCCCGGCAAGCGGGAGAAGTTGCTGGAGCTGCTCCGCACGTTGAAGGAACGGGGCGCGCCGGTGGACGCCTACGGCATGCAGGGGCACTTCGAACTGGGCGACGCCTCGATCGACCAGCTCCGCGAGACCTTCGACGCGTTGCGGGAGCTGGGCGTCAAAGTCGTCGTGTCGGAACTCGACGTCGACGTGGTGACCCGCGGCCGGTGGTGGGCCGACGGCGGGGCGTACCGCGACGAACTCCGCGCCCACGACCCGTACCCGGACGGCCTGCCCGACGAGGTGGCCGGGCAACTCGCCGAGGAGTACGCGGCCCTGTTCCGGCTGTTCCTGGAGTACGACGACGTGATCGCCCGGGTCACCTTCTGGAACCCGCACGACGGCGAGAGTTGGCTGAACGACTTCCCGTGGCGGCGGACCAACCACCCGCTGCTGTTCGACCGCGACCGGCAGCCGAAGCCGGCGTTCCACGCGGTGATCGGCGTGCTGAACGACGCGGGCGTTCCGGCGGACGCGGAGTGACCCGGCCGCACGGCTGACTCATGGCCCGGAGCTGAGGGCGCCGGTCGGCGGGAGGGCGGCGGTCGATTTGAGCCGACGAGCCGGAGTCCCTTCGTGCGGGCGGGCTCGGGATCCGTCGTTCGCATTCTCCGCCGAGGCCTGATCCCGCCTCGCCTTGCTCGCCGCCGAAGTCCCGTTTCCTCAACGCTTTCGTGGTCGCAGCCTCCAGAAGGCCGTCACCTCGAGCAGCCCCCCGTATGAGCAGCGCCCCGTATCGGCCGAACGGCACGGGGGCGCCGGAAGCTCGCCGGGAGGCGACGTCTCGGGCTCTCCGTTCGGCAAGATTTCGCCGCGTGTCGCGCGTTTGCTTCCGACGTCCCGCCGAGGGGATGCGACGGCGCTACGTCGGAGGCCCCGGCGCCTCGCCGCTGTCCGGGGCTGAGTCGTCGACGGACTGATGAACGGCGGCGCGGAGAGTTTCGGAGGGGGCGTCTTTCGTCACGTAGTCACAGGCCCCCGCAGACCGCATCCGGGACTCGACCTCCGGGTCCTGGTGCATCGACAGGCCGATGATCCGCAACGCGGGCATCGCTTCGGTCAGTCGACGCGTCGCCTCGATTCCGTCGAGCTTGGGCATATTGACGTCCATGAGCGCCACCGCGGGGCGCAGCCGGCGGACGACCTCGATTGCTTCGAGACCGTCCTGCGCCTCCCCGACCACCTCGACCTTCGGGTCGAAGGCTAACGTCCTCGCCACGCCGCGGCGGACCATCTCGTGGTCGTCGACGACCA
>NZ_JBINJD010000018.1:0-56347 GCF_043951915.1 Alienimonas sp. DA493
GGCCGGCCGGCCGCAGCACGAACAGGCCCACCGCCGCCAACGCGATCAGCACCAGGAACGTCAGCCCCCAGCCGGTCCGCCGCAGCGCCGCCACGCGGGCCTGCGCCTCGTCTTCGTAGAGGGACACGATCCGGTCCATCCGCGGCAGGTACTCCCGTTCGGCGGCGAGCAGCGCCCGGCGGCGCTCCGCCGGGTCGCCGCGGCCGGCGATCAGGTCGGCGGCGGCCCGGCGGGCGGCGTCGAAGTGCGGCTCCAGCTCGTCGAACGCGGCCCTCACCGGCGGGGGGTTCTTTCCCGGCAACTCCAGGGCGGCGTCGCCGTTCCGCAGCCCGCGGTGGGAGCGGGTCCACAGCGCCAGCGTGTCCCGCAGCTCCTCGCGGCGGGCGGCCCGTTCGTCGGGGGAGGCGGCGTCTTCCCCGGCCAGCGCCGCCTTCGCCAACCGCTGGCTGAGCATCCGCTGCCGGCCCGCCACGTTGATCACCGGCGCGTCGGTCGTCAGGTCCAGCAGGGCCGGCTGCACGAGCGTTTGGTTCGCCACCGCCAGCAGCGCCGCGGCGGTCATCGCGGCGGCGAACCGGCGGTTCAGCATCCGGCGCGGATCGGCCTCCGGGGCGGCCGGTTCCGGCGCCGCGGACGCGGTCGGTTCCGGCGCCCGGCGCGCGGTCGGCCCGGAAGATGCAGGCTCCGCGACGGCGGGCGGATCGGCGGGGTCGATCATGGGCGGTTCGGTTCGTGCTCCGGGAGGGGCGGGCCGCTTCGCTCCGACGGCGCCCGGGGCCAACTCCGACCTACCGTACTCTCTCGCCCCCGCATGCCGGCATGCCCACGTTCGCCTTCGACAGCCCCGCCGCCGCGATCGACGCCTCCCGGGCGGCGTTGGGGACGGTCGGCACGGAGGAGGCCCCCCTCGCCGAAGCCGTCGGCCGCGTGCTGGCGGTCGCCCCGACGCTGGACCGCGACAGCCCGGCCTGCGACCTGTCCGCGATGGACGGCTACGCCGTGGGCGCCCCGGACCTGCCGGAGGACGCCGGCTCGCTGTCGGTCGTGGGGGAGGCCGCCGCGGGCAGCCCGCCGCCGGAGCACGTCGCCGGGTCGGCGGTGCGAATCTTCACCGGCGCCCCGGTGCCGGAGGGCTGCGACCGGGTGATCCGTCAGGAACAGGTGACCCGCGGGAGCCGCGGCCAGGCCGGAACGGACCGCATCGCCGTGCCCGCCGGGCTGGCCCGGGCCGTGCCCGCCGGGGCGAACGTCCGGCGCCGCGGGGAGAACGGCTGGGCCGGCGACCCGATCGCGGCGCCGGGCGCGACGGTGAACGCCGCGATCGTCGCGGCGGCGGCGGCCTGCGGGTACGCCGTGCTGACGGTCCGACGCCGGGTGCGGGTCGCGGTGCTGGTCACGGGGGCGGAGGTGCGGTCCTCGACGCTGCCGGCGTCGGCCCCGCTGCGGGACGCCGACGCCCGCCTGCCCGTTCCGCGGGACCTCGCCCCCTGGGACGTCCGCGACGCCAACGGCCCCGCCGTCGCCGCCCTGCTGGCCCGCCGGCCGTATCTGCGCGTCTCCCCGCCGGCGTACGTCGGCGACGACCCGACTCTGCTGGCCCAGACCCTCGCGGTGCTGCTCGACCGGCACGACGCCGTGGTGACGACCGGCGGGGTCTCCGTCGGCGAGTACGACTTCGTCCCCGACGCCGTCCGGGCGATCGGCGGACGCCCGCTGTTCCATGGCCTGCCGGTCCGCCCCGGCAAACCGGTTTTCGCCGCGACGGTGGGGGCCGGACCGGGCGGCGCCGGGTCCGGCGGGGGGCGGTTGCTACTCGGCCTGCCGGGCAACCCGGCGGCGGCGCTGTGCCTGGCCCGGCGGATCGGCGTCGACCTGCTCCGCCACGTCGCCGGGTTCCCGGGGCCGGAGCCGACGGCGCCGGTGGAGATCCCGCCCCCGGACGATCCCGCCGACCGCCCCCTGCCGCTGTGGCGGTTCCGTCCGGTCCGACTGAACGAGGACGCCGCGACGGCGGGACGCCCGACGGCGGAAATCGTCGACGGCCGCGGCGCCTCCGACACCGTCGCCCTGTCCCGATCGGACGGGTTCGTCGAACTCCCCCCGCACGCCGCGTCCGCCGGCCGACAGACGTTCCGGGCCTGGTGAGGCCGCCCGCCCCACTATTCGCCCCACGGCCGGCCGGCGAGGTCCGCGACGACCCGCACCAGCGCCTGGGTGCCGTCCCGCCCGCCGCCGGCGGCGGCGACGGCGTTATAGAGCTGCCGGGCGAGGGCCAGCCCCGGCAGGCAGAGGTTCATGCGGTCCGCTTCGCTCAGGGCCAGGCCGAGGTCCTTGAGGAAGTGCTCGACGTAGAACCCGGGGGCGAAATCGCGCTTCAACATCCGCGGCGCCAGGTTCGAGAGGCTCCAAGAGCCCGCGGCCCCGCCGCTGACGCTTTTCAACACCGTCTCTAAATCCAGCCCCGCCCGGGCGGCGTAGACCAGCGCCTCGCAGACGCCGACCATATTGGAGGCGATGAGGGTTTGATTGACCATCTTCGTGTGCTGCCCGGCCCCGGGGCCGCCCTGCAACACGACCGTTTTGCCCAGCACGTCGAACAGCGGGGCGAGGGCGTGGAACGCCGCTTCGTCCCCGCCGCACATGATCGACAGCGCCCCGTTCCTCGCCCCCACGTCCCCGCCGCTGACGGGGGCGTCCAGACTGCGGACCCGCCGTTTCTCGGCGGCCTCGGCGATCTCGACCGCCAACGCGGGGGCGCTGGTGGTCATATCGACGAGGATTGAATGAGGTCTCGCCCCGGCGAGCACGCCGTCTTCCCCCAGCACGACGGCCCGCACGTCGTGCGGATAGCCGACCATCGTGATCGTCACGTCGCTGTTCTCCGCGACGGCCCGGGGATCGTCGGCGAGCGTCGCCCCCTTCGCCGTCAGCGGTTCGGCCTTCGCCGGGGTGCGATTATAAACGGTGAGGGAGTAGCCCGCGTCCAGCAGCCGCTCGGCCATCGCGGCGCCCATCACGCCGGTGCCGATCCAGCCGACGCGGGTCGTTTCGGGGGAGACGGGCGACATCTTTTGAAGGCGGAAGGGGGCAGGCGGAGGGCGGATGGGGAACGATCGCCAACACTAACCCGAAGCGTCAGCGAGGGCCTCCGCGCAGCGGGAGCCGCGTCCCGCCGGGCGGCGGGCGACGCCCTCGCTGACGCGTCGGGTTGGTGTGACGCGGGGGTCGGAGAGATTCTCTAAGCTGCCCCGGTGACCGCCGCCGCCCCGCCGCCCGATCGCCCCGTCGCCTACCTCGGCGGTCGGCTGCTGCCCGCGGCGGACGCGGCCCTGCCGCTGGACGACGCCCTGGCGACCGGCGGGGCGGCGGTGACGGAGCGGCTGCGGACCTTCGACGGCGTCCCCTTCGCCGTCGACCGGCACCTCGACCGCTTGGAACGCAGCGCCGCCGGGGCGTTCATCGATCTGCCCGCCCCGCGGGAGGAGTTGGCGGAGGCGGTCGCCGCGGTCGTGCGGCACAACGTCGCCCTGCTGACGCGAACCGGGGCCGCGGGGGACGAACTGAGCGTCGGCCTGTTCGTCTCCGCCGGTTCGCCCGGCGGGCCTTCGCGTGCAGGGGTGACGACGACGGTCCTCGAAGCCGAACGGTTCGCGGCGGAGTATCGCGAGGGCGTGCGGCTGGTCGTCCCGGCGACGCGGCAGATCCCCGCCGTCTGCCTCGATCCCCACATCAAAACCCGCAGTCGGCTGCATTGGCGGATCGCCGCCCGGCAGGCGGCGACGCTCGAGCCGGGGGCGAAGCCGCTCCTCCTCCACATCGACGGGACGGTCGCGGAAACGGACACCGGCAACGTGCTGAGCGTCCGCGGCCGCACGATTTGCGTCCCGCCGCTGTCCGGCACGCTGGAGGGCGTCACGCAGGCCGTCACCCGGGAGTTGGCGACGGACCTCGGCTTTCAATGGGAAGAACGCCCGTTGACCGTCGCGGACCTGTGCACGGCGGACGAGGCGCTGGTGGCCTCCACCACGCCCATCCTGTGGCCCGCGGTTAGCATCGACGGCCGCCCGGTCGGCGCCGGCGCCCCGGGGCCGGCGTTTGCGGAACTGATGGACGCTTGGGAGCGGCTCGTCGGACGGCCGCTGCGGCCGGAAGCGTAATCAGATCGATCACACCGGGTGCGATCACGCGACAGCCGGCGTCACCGCCCGCGGAGCAGACAAATCATTACAACCTAGTTATCCACATAGGGTTACGACGTTACCTGTCGGAACTGGCATCAATCCTGCGGGAACGAAGGATCGGTGCGACGCGAACCGCGTCCCCGTTGCCTTCCCCTCATTGAGAACTCCCATGTCGTCTCGACTCCTTCCGAAAATCGTCGCCGGCGCCGCTTTGTTGAGCCTCGGTTTGCTGGCCGCCCCGAATGCGGCGGAGGCCGGCGACCGCGGCCATCGCGGTCATCGCCACAGCGGGTATCACGGCCACTACGGCACGCCGATCTACGGCTATCACCCCGGGCGCTACCGCGGCCGGTCGTTCGGCTACGACCGGGGCTACTACGGCTCCCGCTACGGCCGCGGCTACCGCTCCTTCGACCGGGGCTTCGGCTATAATCGCGGCTTCGGCTACGACCGCGGGTTTACGATCGGCACCCGGAACTTCTACCTCAACATCCGTCGCTGAACCGCGACGGACGAGGGGAGGACCGGCGCCCGCACCTCGCCGACGGCCCCCCGCCGCCGACGTCGCTCAGGGCGCCCCGCGATCCGCGGGGCGCCCTGTTTTCGTTCGGCCCGGGCGGTCGTGCGCGGCGGGCGAGAGCCATCGACAGTCGCGGATGACGGGCGGCGGACGATCCGGCTAGACTGCCGCGCCCCGCCGCGTCTCCGCTCCCGTCGTTCGTCTATGTCCGAGTCCGCCGCTCTCTCCGCCGCCGTGCAGGCCGGCCGCTGGGCCGCGGCGGCGTGCCGGGCGGTCCGCTCCGCCGCCGATCCGGCGGCGCTGGATAAGAAGGACAAAAGTCCCGTCACCGTCGCGGACTTCGCCGCTCAGGCCCTCGTCTGCCGGGCGATGGCGGAGACGTTCCCGGACGACCCGGTCGTCGGCGAGGAGGACGCGGCCGCCCTGCGGAGCGGGGAGCAGGCGAAATTCGCCTCGCAGGTGTTGGACGCGGTGAACGTCGCCGGCCGGCACTTCGACCTGCCCGCGGCCACGCTGGACGACGTGCTGAACTGGATCGACCGCGGCGGCGCCGAGGGCGGCGCCGGCGGACGGTTCTGGACGGTCGATCCGATCGACGGCACCAAGGGGTTTCTCCGCGGTGGTCAATACGCGGTGGCGGTCGCCCTGATCGAAAACGGCGTGCCGGTCGTCGGCGTACTGGCCTGCCCGAACCTGCCGCTGGCGGGCGACACCGGGGCGCTGTTCGCCGCCGAGCGGGGCGCCGGAGCGACGGTGCGGTCGCTGGAGCCGGATTCGTCCCCCGCCGCGATTTCCGCCTCGCCCCAAACCGATCTGGCCGCGGCCCGGGTGTGCGAATCGGTGGAGTCCGGCCACACCGCCCACGGGGCCGCCGCGGAGATCGCGGAGAAACTGGGCGTCTCCGCCGAGCCGCTGCGGCTGGATTCGCAGGCCAAATACGCCGAGGTCGCCCGCGGCGGGGCGGAGATTTATCTGCGGCTGCCCACCCGGCCGGGGTACGTGGAACGCATCTGGGACCACGCCGCCGGCGTGGCGGTGATCGAGGAGGCCGGCGGCCGGGTGACGGACGTGGACGGCCGCCCGCTGGACTTCACCCACGGCCGCGGCCTGGAGAAGAACCGGGGCGTGATCGCCACGAACGGCCCGCTGCACGACGCCGTGCTGGAGGCCGCCGCCGCCGTGTTGACCCCGCGGCGTTAATCCGCCGTGCCGCTCACCTTCGACATCGGCCTGACGCTGGGCGTGCTGGCCGCCTGCGTGGCGGCGTTGGTGGCGACCGCCGCCGCCCCGGACGCCGTGCTGTGCGGCGGGTTGGTGTTGCTGGTCGCCTGCGGGGTGGTGCCGCTCAGCGGGACCTATGAGAACCCCGGGGCGCTGGACGGGCTGGGGAACCCGGGGCTGGCGGCGGTCGGCATTCTCTTCGCCGTCGCCGAGGGCCTGCGGCAGACCGGGGCGGTGGAGTACGCCGGCCGTCAGCTCTTGGGGCGCCCCTCCGGCACGGCGAGCGCCGTCTTCCGGGTGGCGGCCCCGGCGGCGGTCGTCAGCGCCTTTCTCAATAACACCCCGGTCGTCGCCGCGGCGCTGCCGGTCGTCAGCGACTGGGCGAAGCGGCACGGGATGAGCCCCAGTAAAGTGCTGATGCCGCTCTCCTTCGCCGCGGTGCTGGGGGGCATGTGCACGCTCATCGGCACGAGCACGCTGCTGGTGTTGAACGGGGAGCTGGTCAAGCTCCGCACGCCGGACGGGGGCACGCACCCGGGGTTGGAATTATTCGACATCACCTGGGTCGGCCTGCCGTGCGCCGTACTGGGCGTGGCGTTTCTGGCGGTCGCCTCGAAGTGGCTCCTGCCGGACCGCACCCCGGCCGGGGCGAACCTCCGCGACACCCGCGAATACGCCGTGGAGATGACCCTTCAACCCGACAGCCCGATGGTGGGCCAGACGGTCGAGGGCGCCGGCCTGCGGCATTTGCCGGGGGCGTATTTATTGGAGATCGTCCGCGACGTGCCGGCCGAACCGTCCGACGGGGGGACGGACGCCGACGCCCCGCCCGGGGCCGCCGCCGGCCCGCCGCCGCCGCCGGCCCGGACCGAGCAGGTCGTCGCCGCGGTCGGGCCGAACGAACGCCTGCGGGCGGGCGACCGGCTGGTGTTCGTCGGCGCCGTCGACAGCGTGAAGGACCTCCGCCGCCTGCCCGGGCTCACCCCGGCGGCCGATCAGACGTTCAAACTCGACACTCCCAGCCAAGGCCAGGGCGCCCGGCAACTGGTGGAGGCGGTCGTCTCCGACGGCTACCCCTTCCTCGACCGCACCGTCCGCGAGAGCCGCTTCCGCAGCCATTACAACGCCGCCATCATCGCCGTGGCCCGCGGCGGGGAGCGGGTCGTGGGCAAGATCGGCGACATCCGCCTCCGCCCCGGCGATACGCTGTTATTAGAAGCGCCGCCGGGCTTCGTGAAGCTGCGGCGGTTCGGCAAGCACTTCTTTCTGGTCTCCGGCGTGGCGGACAGCGTCCCGCCTCGGTTTCATAAAGCCTGGATCGCTCGCGTCATATTGGCGGCGATGGTGACGGCGATGTTCTTCGACGTCCCCCCCGCCCTGGCGGCGGCGATCGCCTGCGGGGCGATGATTTTCACCCGCTGTCTGCTGATCAGCGAGGCCCGTCGGGCCGTCGACTGGAGCGTCCTCATCACCATGGCCGCCGGGCTGGGGCTGGGGGCGGCCCTGCAAAACAGCGGAACCGACGACTACCTCGCCCACCACCTGACCACCCTGGCCGGCGCCAACGCCCACGCCCAGCTGGCCGTGACGTTCCTGCTGACCGCCGTGCTGGCGAACCTCATCACCGCCAAGGCCGCCGGCGTGCTGACCTTCGGCATCGCGCTGGCGGTGGCGGAGGGTTTGAATTTGGACCCGCTGCCGTTCGTAATCGCCGTGATGGCCGCCGCCAGCGGCGTGTTCGCCGGCCCGGTCGGGTTCCAGACGAACCTGATGGTCTACGGCCCCGGCGGCTATAAAACGAGCGACTACCTGCGGTTAGGCCTGCCGCTGACGGCGCTGGTGTTCGCGGTGACGATGCTCGTCGTCCCGCAGGTGTGGCCGTTCACGCCGGCGCCGGCGGCGACCGACCCGCCGCCGGCCGTCTCGGCCGCCGTTCGTTATTGATTCGAAAACGGCGTCCCGACGCCGGCCGGGGCGTCGCCCGTCGGGTCGTCGCCCGTCATGTCGGTGGCCGTCGTGTCGGCAGCCCGGAGCGCGACGTTCTTCAGCCCGGCGCGGTTGACCGTCCGGACCGCCTCCTGCACCGCCCGGTTGGGGACGCTCTCGTCCGCCTCGACGATGACGGGCCGCAGGGGCGTCCGCGCGGCCGCCTCCCTCAACGCCGTACGGACCTCCGCTTCGGACAGTCCGTCCCGGCCGTCGACGGAGAGAATGCCGTTCTCCCCGACGACGACCAGCAGGGTCTCCATCGACATGCCGGCCCCGGTGGCGCCCGCGTCCGGCTCCGGCATCGTCGCGGCGGCGTTCCAGTCGCGTTCGGCGGCGCTGCGGCGGAGGGCGGCGAGCAGGTCTTCAATTTGCCGGTGCACCGCGGCGGTCTGCCGGACGGCCAGCAGGCCGTTGAAGTGCTCAATCGTGCCGCCCGTGCCGTCGGCGATCAGCCACGGCCCACCGAACGCGTCGCCGCCGGTCACCGAGAGGATCATGTCGACCAGTTCGTCCGCCGGCCCGGACGGGGCGTTCGGAGCGAACGGCCCGTCCACATAGCCGCCCATGCCGCCAAGGCCCATACCGCCGCCGCCCATACCGCCGCCGCCCATACCGCCGCCGCCCATACCGCCGAGTTGGTTGTGGACCGGCGGCAGGCTGAACATCCCCGCGCCGCCCTCCTGTCCGCCGCCGAAGCCTTCCATGACGTCGGCGGGCTTCGACGCCCGCACGTTGATCAGCAGGTCGCGGACGTTATAGATGCGCGTTTCCAAGTCCAGCCCCGCCGCCTCCTGCGTGGTGACGAATAGGATGCCGTTCCGAGGGACCGCGGCAAGCGGCTCCTCGTTTTTGGCCGCGGACAGCAACACGTTCAACACCGTCCGCAGCGAATAGCCGCTCAACTTTGGTGGATTATCGATCGGCAGGTCCCGCAGATCCATCCCCTGCGGGGCGAGGGCGCGACTGTCCGGCAGGATGACGATCTCGTGCTGGCTGGCCAGACCGTCGAGCGCCTCCGCGAGCGTATCGCCGGGGCGAGCGTCCAGTTCCGTGGGAGCGTCCAGCGCCTTCTCCAACGCAATCATCTTCGCCTCGTCCGGCGAGGCGGGCGCGGCCGGTCCCCCGAACGGGTCGCCGGACGCCTCGGCCGACGCGGAGAACGGGTCGCCCGGCTCCGCCGCGGGGGCCGGCTCGTCCTGGGCCAGCGCCGGGCCCGGCGGGTTCACCGCCGGATTGGGCGGGGCGAATAAATAGGCGACGGCGATGCCGCAGGCGAGGGTCGCGGCGGCGGAGGCGGTAACGCGCATGACAGTCTTTCTTCGGCGGCGGCGGGCGTGAACGGCGAACGCGAACGACATCTGCGACGCCAGCCCGGCGGCGTCGCCGAATTCTTCCAACGCCTTCCGGACCGCCGCGGCGCGGGGCACGCCCTCGGCGGTCAGTTCCTCCAGACGGGTCTCCAGGTGGTCCCGCAACTCGTCCGACAATTCCGCCCGCCGGGCCGGCTTCAACCGCAGCCGGCCCGACAGCGTTTTGAGGTAGGCGTCGAACTCCTCGGCGGGCATCGGTCCGCTCCTCTCAGGCCGGTTTGAGGGCGGGGGCGGGCGGGCCGACGGCCGGCTCCAGCAGCCCGCGGACGGTCTCCGCGTAGGCGTACCACTGAGCGGCCCGGTCGGTTAGCTTGCGGCGGCCGGCGGCCGTCAGCGTGTACCACTTGCGGCGGCGGCCCTCCTCGGTCCGCCACTCCGCGGCGATCAGCCCGTCCGCCTCCAACCGGTGCAGCAGCGGGTACAGCGTGCCGGGGTTCGCTTCCACCAACCCCCCGCTGGCGGCCCGCAGTCGCTGCTGGATCGCCAGGCCGTACGTCGCCCCGTCGGACAGCGCGGCGAGCGCCATCAGGTCCAAACTGCCGCGGACCAGGTCCGGGGCGAAGCGATCCGGGGCCGCCCGGTCGGGCGGCGGAGTCGACGCGGCCATACAGAACCCCTTGCGGCAGAGGACGGACGCCCGATATCGCTCGACGATTGCGACCGGGCCGACGCACGTTATCGCCTCCCGATAACGGCGTCAACGGGTCGCATCGATTTTTCCCGAAACGAGGGCCGCCGCCGCATACTGCGACAACGGGGGACGCGACGCGGGACTCGGCGCGTCTCCGAGAGAGAGCGGAGCGATCGCGGGGGAAACTGTGCGCCCGCGTCAAACCGCCCTGTGACCGACGGCACGGTTGCGGTCCCCGGGCGGAGGCCGACAGTGACGTCGGCCCCGCGCCCCGCACGCCGCGCCGGTCCGGGCCGGGAGGCACGCTGCGATGGACGTCCTGCTGTTGAGCCGACTGCAGTTCGCGCTCACCATCATGTTCCACTATTTATTCCCCCCGCTCACCATCGGGTTGAGCGTGGTGATGGTGTATCTCGAGGGGATGCACCTGTGGACGAAGGACGGCCGCTACCACGCCGCGGCGAAGTTCTGGACCGGGCTGTTCGGGGCGACGTTCGCGTTGGGGGTCGTCACGGGCATCGTGATGGAGTTCGAGTTCGGCACGAACTGGGCCGCCTACAGCCGCTACGTCGGCGACGTGTTCGGCAGCGCCCTGGCGGCGGAGGGCATCTTCGCCTTCTTTCTGGAAAGCGGTTTTCTAGCCGTCCTGCTGTTCGGCTGGGACCGGGTGGGGCCGAAAACGCACTTCTTCGCCACCTGCATGGTCTGCCTCGGGGGGATGTTCAGCGCCGTCTGGATCGTGATCGCCAACAGCTGGCAGCAAACGCCCGCCGGCTTCGCCCTGGTGGAGCGGGAGATCAACGGCGTGATCTATCAACGGGCGGAGATCACGGACTTCTGGGCGATGCTGACCAATCCCTCCGCCGTCCACCGACTGATTCACGTTTATCTGGGGTCCTATATCCTCGGGGCGTTCTTCGTGCTGAGCGTCAGCGCCTGGTATCTACTAAAGAACCGGCACGCGGAGTTCGCCCGCCGCAGCTTCACCGGGGGGCTGATCCTCGCGACCACGGCCAGCCTCGCCCAACTCCTCAGCGGACACCTGCAGGCCCAGAACGTGGCGGAGCACCAACCGGCGAAGCTGGCGGCGTTCGAGGGGCTGTATCAAACCGAGCAGCCCGCCCCGCTGTACCTGTTCGGCTGGCCGGACGACCAGCGCCGCGAGGTGCGGTTCGGCCTCGCCGTGCCGGCCGGGCTGTCGTTTCTGGTGCACGAAGACTTTGAAACGGCCGTGCCGGGGTTGGACGATCTCAAAGAGGACTACGGCGAGCCGCCCGTCTGGATCACCTTTCAAAGCTATCACCTGATGGTGGCGATCGGCATGCTGTTTATCGGCGCCACGCTGCTGACGAGTTATTGGCGCTGGCGGGGCACGCTGTGGGACAAGACATGGCTGCTGCGGTTTTACGTGGGGGCCGTGGCGCTGGCGTTTCTCGCCAACGAGGCCGGCTGGGTCGCGGCGGAGGTCGGCCGGCAACCGTGGGTCGTCTACCCGTCGCTGATCGACGGCGAATTGCGGGGGGGCCTGCGCACCAGCGACGCCCTCTCCGAAGCGGTCGAGGCGAGCCAGGTGCTGTGGTCGATTATTATGTTCGCCCTGATCGACCTGCTGCTGTTCGCGGTGTGGGTCTCGGTGCTGCACACGAAAATCACCCGCGGCCCGGACTGGGACTTCCCCGAACCGGCCGCCGAGGGCGCCACGGAAGGCCTGCTCGACGCCGCCGCGTACCGGCCGGATCATGATCGGTCGCTGACGGAGGCGAAGGATTCGGGGAGGGGGAATGAGGGAGGGGGGAGGGGAGACGCCCCACCGCCCGGCCCCCCCTAGCTCCGCCGCCGTTTCCCCCTCCCTCCTCCCCCTTCACTCCTCCCCCGAAGCATGGACTACGCCACCCTCTGGTTCTGGCTGCTGGGCGTCCTCCTGGCCGGGTACGCGGTGCTGGACGGATTCGATTTGGGGGTGGGCATCCTGCACCCGCTGGCGAAAAGCGACGAGGACCGCAACGTGCTGGTCAAGACGATCGGCCCGCTGTGGGACGGCAACGAGGTCTGGCTGGTGACCTTCGGCGGAGCGCTGTTCGCCGCCTTCCCGGAGGCCTACGCCACGGCGTTCAGCGGGTTCTACGTCCCCTTTATGCTGCTCCTGTTCGCCCTGATCTTCCGGGCGGTCAGCGTCGAGTTCCGGCATAAATTCGCCCACCGCCGCTGGCGGCGGGCCTGCGACTGGGGGTTCACGCTCAGCAGTTCGCTGGCGGCGGTTCTGTTCGGCACGGCGGTGGGGGCGAGCATCGACGGGGTGCCGCTGAACGAACGCGGCATCTTCGTCGGCTCCCTGGCGGACGAACTGTCGCCCTACGCCCTGCTCATCGGCGGGCTGGCCGTCGCGGCGTTCGCCCTGCACGGGGCCACGTTCCTGCGGCTCAAAACGGTCGGCGAACTGCGGGAGCGCGTCACCCGCTGGGCGTGGGGCTGTTATTGGATCTATCTGGCGACGTTCGTCCTCGCCACCGGCCTGACGCTGGCCTTCGTGCCGGACGCCACCCGCAATTTTCGCGGCTTCCCCTGGGCGGCCGTGGTGGTCGTGTTGAACCTGCTGGCGCTGGCGAACGTCCCCCGCTGCCTGCGGCGGGACCGCCCCCGGGAAGCCTTTCTCAGCACCGGCGGCACGATCGCGGCGCTGGTCTTTTTGTTCGGCACGGCCCTGTACCCGAACATGATCGTCTCCAACCCGAACCCGGCCCACAGTCTGACGATCGACAACGCCGCCAGCAGCGATTCCACGCTCGCCCTGATGGCCCTCATCGCCGCGATCGGCCTGCCGTTCGTGGCGGCGTACACCTTCGTCGTCTACTGGACCTTCCGCGGGCCGGTCACGGCGGAGGACGCGGCGACTCACCACTAACCCGAAGCGTCAGCGAGGTCCGCGACGAGGTACGAAACGTCGGAACCGGGTGCGGGCGGCGTCGATCAGGCCGAAAGGAGGCCGCGTCTATCCGGTCTTCGCCAGTTCGAGCACCTCGCCGAAGCGGTCCAGCACCTCGGCCTTCACCATTGCCCAGTCCGGCTCGTCGAACTGGGCGGTCTCCACGAGGTGAAACGCCCGGCGGCGGGCCGTTTCCAGTAAGTCCCGGTCGCGTTGCGGGTCGGCGACGCGGAGGGCGCTTTTGCCGCTCTGCCGGGTGCCCAGCACGTGGCCGGGGCCGCGTTGGGCGAAGTCGGCCTCGGCGATTTCAAAGCCGTCGGTGGTGCGTTCCAATACGCCCAACCGCTCCGTCGCCGCGGGGCTCGTCTGGTCGGTGTAGAGGAAGCAATACCCCCGCCGGGAGCCCCGGGCGACGCGGCCGCGGAGCTGGTGGAGTTGGCTCAGGCCGAAGCTCTCTGCTTTTTGAATGACCATCAGCGTCGCGTTGGGCACGTCCACGCCGACCTCCACCACCGTGGTGCTGACGAGAACCCGCGTCTCGCCGGTTTTGAAGGCGTTCATCGCGGCGTCCTTTTTGTCCGCGTCCATGCGGCCGTGCACCAGGCCGACCGCGTAGCCCTTCAATTCCCCCTCGACCAGTTCCTTATAAGTCGCCTCGACGGAGGCGGAGAGTTCGTCGCTTTCGGCGTCGGCTTCGTCCGCCGAGCCGACCTTCGGGCAGATGACGTACAGTTGGCGGCCCTCGTCCAGCTTCTCCCGAATAAAATGCCAGGTCTTCTGCCGGGCCTTGGGGCCGGGCACGCGGCTGGTGACGACCGGTTGGCGGCCGGGGGGCAGGTCGCGGACGGTGGTCACGTCCAGATCGCCGAACTGGGTGAGGGCGAGGCTGCGGGGGATCGGCGTGGCGGTCATCACCAGCACGTGCGGGTCGCGGTCGCCGGCGCTGAAGGCGGCCCGCTGGGCGACGCCGAACTTGTGCTGCTCGTCCACCACCGCGACCCCCAACCGCGGGATCTCCACCCCCTTTTGAATGAGGGCCTGCGTGCCGACGATCAGTTGCACCGCCCCGCTTTTAATTCTCGCCCGCAGATCCTTCCGCTTCTTCGCCGTCAAACGGCCGGTCAACAATCGCCGTTCGACCCGGCTGTGGGCGAGGGCGTGCTGCACCGTGGCCCAATGCTGGTTGGCGAGGACCTCCGTCGGGGCCATCAACACCGCCTGCCGGCCGTGGGCCACGGCGGTCAACATGGCGTAGAGCGCGACCACCGTTTTGCCGGCCCCCACGTCGGCTTGAAGCAGCCGGTGCATCGCGATTTCGCTGGCCAGATCGGCGGCGATCTCTTTGACGGCCTGGTTCTGGCCGTCGGTGAATTCGAAGGGGAACAGCCGGCGGATGCGGGCGTCGATCTTGGCGGAGACCGGCAGCGGGTCGGCGCTCCCCCCGCTCCGCCACAGCCGGCGCCGCAGGGCGACGCCGAGTTGGAACTCGAATAGATCGTCGAACAGCACCCGGTCCCGGGCGGCGTTGAAGTCCTCCAGCGTCTGGGCGGCGTGCAGGTTCGCGGCGGCGTCGCGGAGGTGCGGCAGGCCGTGCTGGTCGCGGAACGCCTTGGGCAGCGGGTCGCAGATATAATGCCCGAACCCCTCCACCGCCCGGGTCGCCAGCATGTTGAGCCCCCGCTGGTTCACCCCCTCGGTGAGGGCGTAGCGGGGCTCGATGCCGCCGGCCGCCCCGTCCGGCTCGCCCTCTAAGCTCTGCACCTGCGGCGACGAAAACTCCCAGGCCCCGTCGTAGCGTTTCGGCTTGCCGGTCAGCATCACCCGCTGGCCGGGCGGCAACTTCTTGCGCATCCACGGCTGATTGAAGAAGCTCGCCCGAACCATGCCCGAGTTCGTCTCCACCACCGCTTTGACCAGCGTGCGGCCGTTGCGGGTGGGGCGGGCGTCGACGTCGACCACCACGCCGCGGACGGTGTGAATCGTGTCGGCGTTCAGCTCCTCGACCGACGCGGCGACGGAGAGGTCCAGCACGTCCCGCGGCAACAGAAAGAGCAGATCGCGGACCGTCAGAATGTCCAGCTTGGCCAGCAGCGCCGCCCGGCGGGGGCCGCAGCCGCGGACGTACTGCACAGGGGTGTCGAGCGGATCGTCGGCGAGGGGAACGTCGTCGGCCATTGCGGTCCCATCCTAAGCCCGCGGGGCGGTTCCGGCGTCCGTCCGCCGCGGGTTCCCGGCCGAGGTCAGAGGATCTCGCCGAGGACCGAGACCGCCGCCGCCCCGGACAGGTACAGCCACCCCACGCCGACGGCGTAGACCGCCGCCGCCCGCCGGGCCGGCGGCTCCCAGCGCCCGCGGCGGAGCAACCACAGACCGCCCGCCGCCGCGGCGGGGATCAGGCAGGGCACGAGGATCGTCCATTCCCAAAACGTGCGTTCCCACCAGCGCATCAACGACCAGACCGGCTCGATCCGCAGCCTCATGCAGACGACCAGCAGGACGAAGCTGCCGACGAACGCCAGCAGCGGGACGGTCAGCAGCCAGACCGCCGCCCGCCGCCACGGCCCGGCGGGGTCGAAGGGGTCCGGCTCCAGGAGCGTCGCCCAGTCGCGGCGTCGCGGCGCCCCCCCGGCCCACCACGGCTGCGGGAGGACGGCGGGCGTGACGCCCCACCACCGCGGCCGGGCTGCGGCCATCAGGTCGTCGTCGGGCGGCGGGGCGTCGGACATCAAGATTCCGGCGGGAACGAACGGCGGGCGGCGTCGGGCGCGGCGGCCGCTTCGGTTTAGAAGATCTCCCGGAACGCCGTGATCGTCGCCAGCCCCGTGCCCAGCCACCACGCGCCGCCGACGATCGCGTAGACCGCCGCGGCCCGCCACGCCGCCGGGTCCGCCCGCCCGCGCCAGACCAGCCAGGCGCACCCGGCGGCGGTCGCGGGGACGGAACAGAGACTCATCACATAGAGATCTCCTAACCAGCTCCGGCCGCCGGCGTTGTAGAGCGCGTTGATCAGGTCGCGGACGGGATCGACGCCGGACGTTTCGCAGATCAGCAGCAGGGCGAAGTTGCCGGCCACGATCGCCAGCGGCAGCGCCCCCAACCAGACGGCCCGCCGCCAGACGCCGGCGTCGTCAGCGCCGTCGAACGGGGGGAGAGAGGAGGTCACCACGGCATCCCGTTCCAAACTCGAACCGCGGTGATGGCGGCGAACACGAGGGCGGTCAGGGCGCCAAACGCGGCCAGCGTCGCGGCCAGCGCCCGCCCCACCCCGCGGCGGGTGACGCCCCAGCGTCGCAGCTCCAAGACGGCGACCGGAACCGCCGCGGGCGCGGCGAGCGCCGCGGCCACCGCCGCGACGCCCGTCCGGCCGCCGCCCGCGGCCTGATAAAGCCGCTGGACCACGTCGAACGAGCGGGGGAAAAACCGGCTGACCGCGACGGCCGCCGCAAAATTCGCGGCCACGATCGCCGCCGGGGCTCCGTACCGCCAGACCCAACGTCGGGCGTACCACGGTTCGACGACCCTGGGGAGCGGCTCATCGGCGGCGGGCGGTTCAGAACTCATAGGCGATCAACGCATCTAACGCCCGCACGAAGATCCGCCCGCCCTCGCCGTTCCCCGTCACGGCGACGTGGGCCCAGCTGGTGGCGTCGGTGACCGCCCGTTCGTCGAGGAGCCTGAACTCCGTCGGGTCGGCGGCGATCAGTTCCAGTTCGCCGCCCGATCCCAGCGACAGAATTCTCGCCCCGTCGGTGACGAGCGAGCGGTAGTCCGGCCCCGGCGGGCCGGTCCACGCCGCCTCGCCCGTCTCCAGGTCGTAGCAGACGAGCCGATCGTTCTTGAGGTGCTGATAGACGTACCCGTCGATCACGACCGGGCTGCTCATATAGCCCTGCCGGTTGTTCTCCCACTCGGTGGAGACGACCCACAGGCCGTCGGTTCGTTTGACCTCGCGCAGCGTCGTCCCGCCGCCGTACGTGCTCGTCAGCAGGCGGGCCCCGCCGCCGGTCTCGCCGCGTAACGGCAGGACGACGGGGGTGAGGATGTTCATCCCGCGGAACGCCTCGACGTCCGTGTGCCACAGGCCGAACCCGTCCGCCGGATTCACGCCGTACAACCGCGTGCGGGTCTGGACGAGAATCTGCGGCACGCCGCCGATCGTGGCGGCGACCGGGGAGGAGAACGCCCCTTCGGTCATCATGCTCTCGCCGTCGGCGCCCACGGTCCGGTCGAGCACGGTCCAGAGCGCCTCGCCGGCGGCGGCGTCCACCTTGCTGAAGCCGGCGACCGTGTGGACGTAGACGGCCGCGTCGCCGGTCTCGTCGGACAGCGCCAGCGGGCTGGCGACGTGGCCGAACGCCTCCGGATCCATGCCGGCCCGGGCGGCGAAGTCGACCCGCCAGCGCTCCTCACCGGTGGCGGCGTCGAGGGCGATCAGCACGTCCCGAATCCCGGCGACGAACAACAGGCCGTCGCCGTTCTCGTCGACGTGCAGCGCCGGGGTGCTGCGAATCCAATCGCCGTTGGCCTTCGCCTGCGCTGACAGGTAACACACTGGCCTTCACCGTGAGCGGGGAGACCCGGCCAGCGTAGCCCGAGCCCGCCCCCGCCGCACGCGGGACGGCCGCCGTTTTGCCGCCCAGGCGCGCCCACAGCGCGAGCCGAGCCCCCGCCGCGAGCCAACGCCCGGCCCGGGAGCCCAGGGCCGCAGGGAGCCGCACAGGTTGAACGAACCTGCTCCCACCGAATCGCCCGCCCGGTTCGCGCCGCGGGTCCGACGGTAGGGGTGTGGTTTGGGGGGTCGACGGACCTCCCCCAGGACACCCCCGGCCGTTCCGCACTGTGCAAGGGGCGGAACGGCCGGGGGGTCGCCACACCCAAACCCTTGCACGACCATGACAACGCGACCCCAGGTCGCCCCCCGCCCAGAGGCGAACGGGCCGACCCACGCATCCCCGACCGAGCCGCCGCGGGTCTCCGCCGTGCGGTGGATGGACGCCCGCAGGGCCGACCGCCTGCGGACCCTCCCCAGCGTGCCGCACGAACCGCGGCCGGTGGCGAGCCCGTTCTCCGAGCACTTCGAGAACGACGTGCTCCCCCTGCTCGACCTGCCCCGGGGCCGGAAGGCCCGCGAGGCCGCGGCCTGCGCCTTAGCGGACCTCTACGCGGCCGCCAACGCGGGCCGGGCGACGGCCGACGGTCGGGATACGAGACACAGCGGAACCAAGGCCCGAGTCCGAGCCTGGGACGCCCTGGTCGCCGCGGGGCTGGTGCTGAAACGCACCGGCAGCGAGCGGGCCGGGAAGACGACCCGGTACGGGCTGACCTTCCGGGGCGAACGCCTGCGACGCGCCCAGCACTTCACCCTCACCGACCTGATCGACGTGACCCCCGCCCCGCCCGCCTCCACCGCCCGCCGCGGCTCGCTCCCCAGCCGGTTCGCCCCGGTGGTCCTCCACGACGCGGACGGGAACCCCCGCCGCTGGCCCCGACTGGATCGCTACACCGCCGCGGAGGTGCGGGAGGTGGAGGAGGCCGTGATCCGGTTGAACGACGCCAACCTGAACCACGCCTGGAAGATTTACCGCGACCTCGACGGCCGCCCGGTGCCGGACCAGCCGAACGTCGTCGTGCGGGCGATCTACAACGAAGACTTCAAGCACGGCGGCCGGCTCTACAGTTCGACCGCGAACGCCTACAACGACCTCCCGCGGGCCGTGCGGCGCACCATGCGGATCGACGGGGAGCCGATCGCCGAACTGGACTACAGCGGGTTTCACCCGCGGGCGTTGTACCACTACGGCGGACACGAGTTCCGCGGCGACGTTTACCAACCGGCCCGGGTGCTGCCGGCCGCCTGCCCGAACGGGGACGCGCCCGCCGCGGTGCGGAAGGGGGTCAAGGTGGCCACGAACATCCTGCTCAACGCCGCCACCCGAAAGGCCGCCGTCGGGGCCGCGGTACAGGACGAGGCGATCGGCCGGAGCCCGGAGTTCCGGGCCGCGCTGGAAACCTGCGGGGTCGGCGTGGGCGACATGCTGGACGCGATCAAGCGGGCTCACGCCCCCATCGCCCGGCACTTTCACACCGGGGCCGGCCTGCGGCTCCAACGGCTCGACGTGCAGTTGATGCTCGCGGTGCTCGGCCGGTTCGTGGACGAGGGCAAGCCCGCCCTGGGCCTGCACGACGCGGTCCTCTGCCGGGTTTCGGACGCGGAGTTCGCGGCGGAGGTGATGGCCCGGGAGTACCGAAAAGTCTTCGGAGGAGACGCCGAAATCACCCGCGCCTGGCCGCCGTGTTCAAAACACCCGTAAAGCGCAGCAGGGTAAGGGGTTAGGGCAAAAGTGCTTGGGTAATGGGGAGCACCGCCCCCGGAGCCCCCCGTGTGTGTATGTTCGGGGAGCTTTTGGCGTACAGGAGTCAAAGGGGAGACCGGAGACAGTGAGGGTGAGGGGAACACGAAACCCCTCATCTGCGCAGGAGCACAACTTCTCTATCTCACCTGCTCAATGAACTCCTCCACCACCCGACCCGTTCCAGGTCGGCTGGACGGTGAACGGCGAACGCGCTAAAACGACACCCCCGTACGGGTACCAGCCGTACGGGGGCGTTCTCCGTTACGCCGCCACGGGCACCACGATCGGGAATGCCTTGATCCCGCGTTCGGAAGCGTGGATACGCTTACCGTTCACGGTGATCCAAGGCCGCCAGATCAGTCGGTGGCCGGGCGGGACCTTGATCTTGGTCTTCGTGCGCTTCTTTTTCGGCTTGCTCACGATGACCTCCTTTCAGGTTCCTGACGGAGGCCGCTTCCGCCTGGGCCGGTCCATCCCGTAGAATGGACCTGCTCGGCTCCCCCACGGCCCGGCCTCCGTGGCCTGGGGGACATGCGGCGGGCGGGGTTCGAACCCGCAAGGGACGTGTGCTCTGTCCAGGAGCGTCCCGCCGGATTTCGAATCCGGTGCGTTTGCCAGTTTCGCCACCGCCGCATCCGTCCCGTCCTCCGCAACGTGCGGGAGGCGGGGCGGCCTTGTTAGTAACTGCTTGACAGCGGCGGACCGCGGGCGACGATACACGCGCAGCCCGGCCGCGTTCTCACGGACACGGTGAAATCCTTCCAGGGATGAATCGGTTGCACGAGTCGGCGGTGTCCTACCACCGCCGACTCATTTACGTTGGACATCTACATTTCCGCCTCCCGCTCGTCGTCTGCTTGACCCCACGTTACCTCGGCAGGCATGTACCACCGCCGGCCACGCCGCTTCTCGGTGTGAACTAGACCTTTCCGGTACAACGTGTGCAGCGTCTTACGCATCACGTTTTCCGGGTCCTCGCTTCGAGTTTTGAACTTTCCCAGCAGGTTGTCGATGATGTCCGAGGCAGGAGCACCTGCGGGATTCTCGTCGAGCCACTGCAAGATCGCCTCCCGCACGCCGGGCAGGTCCTGATCGTCCGCCTCCTCGGGCTCTACCTGCTTACCTGACTCTGTATCACCGTCATCCGGTTGGCGGTCGTCGGTATCCGAGGTGGTACGGAGCGTCCAGCGGCGGCGCGTTGAGTGATCGGGGTGCGGGTGGAACTCGAACATCTCGCTCTTGGGTCCGTACAGGACGGTCCGCACCGCCGAAGCCGTAAGCCCCGTCCCCTCAGCGATCACGGCCGTCGCCACTGGGCCGCTCTGTTGACTCAGGAACCGCTCCACCTTCGCGGCGTCGGTCAGACCGGAGTCGTCATTACCCGCGGCAGCGGCGTTCCGCTTGAACTCTTCAACAGCCTCGAGGACGAAGTCGACGCCCTGGGCGGTTAGCACCTCCTCAAGCAACTCTAGGTGCTCGACCTGCTGCTGAAGTCGCGCAGCGGCCTCCTCTCTCTGTGCTTGCAGCCGGCGGAGGGGGGAGGAGCTGTCAGTAGCCATATCACCGGCGGGGAGCCCCGCGGCATCATGATTGACTACTCGTCACCGGAAGGCAAGAGCGCGATCTTCAAACGGCAGACAATCTGCTGCGACCGGTCTTACCGGTGCCCGTCGGAACGCGGAGAAAGGTGATCTGGCAAAACCTTGGCAGTGCGCTGGAGCAACGAACGGCACTCACCTCTCTCGCTCCCCCACCCCCGATCGACGAGGCCGGGCCGCCGCACCCTCTCCGAGGCTCCGCCGCACCTCTGGAAAGTACCAACCCCCGCCGGCGGAGCCCGCCCGAGCCCCAGCACGGCAGGGCCGCGGGAGACCCCGAAACTGTAAGGCTGGGGTTGTAAAACAAACTTGCGCACGGCGCGGAGCCGCGTGACGGTACGGGCTCACCCAGCCCCCCGCACGACGCCATGCCCCGCACCGCCCCCAAGCACGCCGCGATCTACGTCCGCGTCAGCAGCGACGACCAACGCCACCGCAGCCAACTGCCCGACCTGCGGCGGTGGGCGGAGGTCCGGGACGAGCCGGTGAAATGGTACGAAGACAAGGCCACCGGGAAGGTGATGGACCGCCCGGGCTGGAACGCCCTGATGAAGGACGTGCGGGCCGGGAAGGTGTCCGCGGTGGTCTGCTGGCGCCTGGACCGCCTGGGCCGCAACACCGCCGGGGTGGCCGCCCTGCTGGACGAACTGCGGGAGCGCAAGGTGAAGCTGGTCAGCGTGACCGAGGGGATCGACTTCGGGACCGCCATCGGAAAGGCCGTCGCCTCCATCCTCGCCGCCCTGGCAGAGTGGGAGACCGAGGTGCGGGGCGAGCGGGTGAAGGCCGGACAGGCCGCGGCGCGTAAGGCCGGGAAGCGGTGGGGCGGGGGCGTGCCGGGCCGCCGCAAGGTGACGCCCGCCAAGGAACGCACCATCCGCCGCCTGAAGGCCGACGGGGAGACGGTGGCCGCCATCTGCCGGGAGGTCGGGCTGTCCCGACCCACGGTCTACAGCGTGCTCAACGAACCCGCCGCCGCGTAGGACTCCGCGTTGCCGCCCAGGCGCGCCCACAGCGCGAGCCGAGCCGCCCGTGCGGGCAAACCCCTGCGGCGCACACACAATGCCGCAGGCGGCCGCAGGGGAGCCGCCGTGCGGGGCCGCGGGAGCGGTGGAAGGCTGGGGTATCTAGAAACAGGGCCGCGGGGGGAGCGTTATAGACCGATCCGGCGGTGAGATACGTCCCTAATCTGGGGAGACGTAAGAACCTCGGCCGGAGCGGTGCCGCCCCGGTCGGGACCGTATCTCCCGGACCCTCCCCATGCCTCGTAAACGGAACCTGATCCCCAGCACGTTCAAGCCGAAGGTCTGGGACCAGCTCGACCAGCGGGGCACCGTGGCCCGGGCCGTGAAGGACCGGCTGGCGGAACTCAAAAGCGACCACCGCATCGACTCCACCGGGAAGGAGATGCTGGCCGAGCGGGCGGTCTTTATCGAACTGACCCTCCAGACGATGGAGGTGAACGCCGCGGAGACCGGGGACATCGACCTCGGCAAGTACGCCCAGGCGGTGAACGCCCTCAACGGCCTGCTCACGAAGCTGGGTCTGGAACCGGCCGAGCGGAAGGCCCCCAGCCTCAAGGCCTACGTCAGCGAGAGGAAGGCCGGATGAATATCAACATCCTCGACGCCGCGGGCGATCCCAACCTGTTCCGCCCGTACCTCGTGGGGAAAGAAGGTCCTAAATCGTGGCGACACTGGCGGACCGCCCTGCGGGTGCTGTACGGCCTGCCCACCCGCCCGACGGACGAAGACCTGATCCGTAAATGCACCGGCCGAGACCCCGCCGGCCTGCCCGCGGAGGGGTTCGACACCGCCCTGTTCCTGGTCGGCCGCCGCAGCGGGAAGAGCCGCGTGGCCGGGTTGATCGCCGCCTACGAAGCCGCCCTGGGCGGGCACGAAGCGAAGCTGGACAAGGGCGAGCAGGGGCTGGTGGCCGTGCTGGCCCCCATCAAAACGCAAGCCGCCCTCGTCAAGAACTACATCCGGGCCGCCTTCGACACGCCCATGCTCGCCCGGGAGGTAATCCGCGAGACCCGGGACGGATTCGACCTGAACGGCGGGATCAGCGTGCGCATCCTCGCCGGGGACTGGCGCACCGTGCGGGGTTATACGCTGGTCGCCGCGGTGCTGGACGAAGCCGCGTTCTTCGGGTTCGACGCCGAAGCGAAGGTGAAAAGCGACTCGGAACTCATTGGAGCGATCAAGCCCGGCCTTGCCACCACCGGGGGCAAGCTCATCGCGATCAGCTCTCCCCACGCTCGGAAAGGCTGGACGTGGAAGCAGTATGAGAAGAACTACGGGAACGACGCGGGCCGCAACCTCGTCTGGAACTGCGCCTCCCGCACCATGAACCCCTCGCTGGATCCTCGTGTGGTGGAGGAGGCGATGCGGGAGGACCGGGCCAAGGCCCTGGCCGAATATATGGGCCAGTTCCGCGACGACGTGGCCGCGTTCCTGGACCGGACCCTGCTCGACTCGCTGGTCGTGCCGGGCCAAGGCGACCTGCTCCCGCGGAGGGAAGTGCGCTACTTCGCGTTCGCGGACGTGAGCGGGGGCCGGGGGGACGACGCCGTGCTCGCGATCGCCCACCGGGACGCCCGCGGGAAGGTTGTGATCGACTGCATCCACCGCGTTCGCCCCCCGTTCAGCCCCGCCCTCGCGGTGAAGGAGATGACCGCGACCGCCAAGCGGTACGGGGTGCGAAAGGTGGTCGGGGACAACTACGCGGCCGAATACACCGTCGAGGCCTTCAAGAAGCACGGCCTGAGATATGAGGACGTCAAGAAGTCGAAGTCGGAGCTGTATCTCGAACTGCTCCCCCGCTTGACCAGCGGGGAGGTGGAACTGCCCGACAACGCCGCCCTGCTGGATCAGCTCGCCGGCCTCGAACGCCGGCCCCACAGCGGGGGCCGCGACTCCGTCGACCACCCGCGCGGAGCCCACGACGACATCGCCAACGCGGTGGCCGGGGCGGTGTCCCTGGCCGGACGCAAACCCCGCGTGGCCGGCTGAATCCCCCTCCCCAAACCCCTCCCGAACCCCCGCCATGTACGACCACCAGACCGAACGCCCCTACGACTTTTCGCTCTCCCCGGCCAAGCACCTCGAGAACTGGGAGAAGGCGAACGGCACGGTCCACGAACAGGAGGGGGAGACCTTCTACGCCCCCAACGGGGCGCAGTGCTGCCCGTTCGCCTCGGGCGTCACTATGGACTTTACCTGCGGCCTGGACACGGTGCCGGGCCAGCCGTGGATCAACCGCGTGAAGTACGCGGAACTCAAACGCGACCGCCTCAAACTCGACTTCGACGATTTCAAGAACCACCTGCTGAACGGGACGATCTTTGAAGGCCGGGACGCGGACCTCGCCAAGCTGAAAGCGATGCAGCAGGAGGTGAGGCGGGCCGCCGAGGCCGTCGAAGCCGCCGAGCGGGAACGGCGCGAGCACGACCCGTTGAAGCGGCAGGAGGACCGCCGCGCGTTGTGGGAAATTCAACGCGACGAGGAACGGGCCGAATTTCAGAACCTCGTGAACTCCGTGCAGGTGTGACGTGGGAAGCATCACCAGCACGCCCGCCGCCGCGCCCGCGCCCGCGCCCGCGGACGCCCCTGACACACGCGATCGCCTGCTGCGAGTTTTCGCCCGCAGCCGAGCCCCGCTGACGATCGGACAGGCCGCGGCCCGGGCGGGGATCGCCCGGTTCGCCGCCTACCGGATCGTCGAAGACCTGGATTGGCACGGCTCCCTCGTTCAAGTCCGCGACGAATGGGCCGGCCTCGCAAACAAGACCACTTACACGACACCGAACCGATGCAAACGCTGACCAACGCCTACTGCTGCAACGCGGCCAGTCCGCCCGCAAACCGCACCGCCGGCGTGCAACCGCTGGGGCTGCCCGTTTACCGCCCTGGGGCCGCGCCTGCGGCCGCCCAGGGCTACACCGAGACCCAGGCCGCCCGCTACGCGGCCAACGCCGCAGGGAGCGACGACGGGCCGGACAGGCTCACCCCCGCGGACCTCGCGTTGATGGGGTACGGGGTGAATACGCACGCCAGCGTCCGCGACGCGCTGCGGGAGGACGGCCACGACGCCGGCCGAGACGACCGCACCCTCACCGACCTGCTGCGGGACGCGGGGTTCGACCCAGGGCCGACCGGGCGGGACGTGCACGAAGCGATCGCCGCGGACCAGACCCGCCGCCGGGCCGCGCCGGAGCCCCTGGGCCTGCCCCAGTGGACGCCGGAGCCCTCCGAAAAGGACCGGCCGAACCGCGGCCCCGCCCCCTCCTCCGGCCCGCAGCCCCTCGACCTGCCGGGCTGGTGAACCGCCCCGCGGTCCCTCCCCCGCCACGCCCAGCCGACCCTCCCCCGATGGCCAGAACCCGCTCCGCCACCCTCGAAGACCGCCCGCACCTCGTCGCCCCGGTGGTGATGCTGACGCCGGGCACGCACGCCGGGAATCTGGGGCCGGTGAACTATCCCGCCGAGGAACTCCGCCGCTCCGCCCCGCTGTGGAACGGCCGGCCGGTGGTCGTTTACCACCCCGGCCTCTATCAGGACAGCTACGCGGGCAGCCCGGAGGTGTTCAGCAAGCAGAAGATCGGCACGGTGTTCAACGCCCGGGTCGACGGCCGGGGCAATCTGATCGCCGACGTGTGGGTCGACGCGGACCGGGCCGAGCGGGTCGACCGGCGGGTCGCCGCCGCGTTGGCCGCGGGGACCGCCGTGGAGGTCTCGACGGGCCTCTACTTCGACGCGGACGGGGTGCCGGGGGTGGACTCCCGAGGGCGGGCCTACGAGGCGACCGCGACGAACTACCGGCCGGACCACCTGGCGATCCTGCCGGACCAGCGGGGGGCCTGTTCGATCGCCGACGGCTGCGGACTGCTGCGGGCCGACGCGGCGTGAGCGGAAGCGGCAACGCCCCGGGGGGAACGCCGGTTTGTCGGCCGGCGCCGGGGCGGGCGGAGCGGGGGGCCGGTTTTCACCCCCGCTCCGCCGGCCGCGACCGCTCGCGGGTGAGGCAGATTGTCGCACACAAACTCTCCGCCGGGGATGCCGAGACGCATCGGCATCCACTTTCTTATAGTCCGATGGGCTGTTTTTATAGACCGAAAAGGGGTGCGTCGATAATGCACGCGGACTTCGGCATTCTCTTCCGACAGTAGGGGATGGGGAACGGCTTTGATCCTGTTTTTGTAGGCCCGGGTCGCATTTGAAAATCTTCAAAATAGGCCGTTTTCACACTGGACAGGACGGCGGTTCGGAGTGTCAATGAGGGGGTCCAAGCCGCACGCCGCGGCCGACTTTCGACGCCGCCCCGACGACGGTGCGGCTTTCTCTCTTCTCGGAAAAGAAAATGCGTACCAACGCACCCGCTACCGGTCTGCGCACTGACAGCCCCGCCACCGCCACGCAATCCAAAAAGGCCCTCAGCCGCGACGCGAGGGGCCAGTTCGCGCCCAAGCAGGTCCCGTCGCCGTTCCCCCGCTGCGGCTGCTGGTACATCGACCTCTCCCGCTTCCCCTCCGCCGACGCTTTCACGGCCTCTCCGTCGGGGAGGACCGGAAGGCTGAAGGTGCCCAGGCGATACATCATCAACGCCTGCGGCTATCAACTCGAGGTGAGGCATATGGTCGGGGGAGGCTTCCTAATGACGGTGCCGCCGGAGGAAGACCTGTGGGCGGAAACGGACGTTTGCTTCAGGGCTCACCGCCTCTCCCTCGACCTCCTCGCGCTGCTCCGGCACGCCCGCCGGAACAACGTGGACCTGCTGCTTGTGACTTGCGTCGAAGAGGACGACGAGGAGTAGACCTCCATCGGTCCTTTCGACTTTTCAACCTTCACCATTTCCCCGACGCCAGAGCATCAAGATGAGCATTGTATTTGAGTCTGCCAACAGCCTCCGCGGCGACCTCGAACCGCTCGTTACGTGGAATCTCAGCCTGAACCATCTCACCCCAAGGGATCGCGTCCTGCTGGCCCGCTGCCGCGGGGAATGCGACCATCTACAGAGCGTAAACCGCTTCAACTTCGAAGGGTACGGCTTTCTGATCCGGGACTATCAACCGCTGCAACTCGGGCACCCTGATCGCGCCCCTTCGTACAGCAGTCTCCAAGATGAGGGCTTTTCTGGTGCCCTGCGGGAACTGATCGCAGAAGCGGTGAAGCAAGGCGTGTATTTTCTCCACCTGTCTTACCGCGGCCAGCGCGTCTCGACGTTCCCCTTACACCCTCATCCGGAAGTCATCGACTTTCGAAGCCGCCACGGCGACTGTCGATTCCATATGGACGAGTGGGACGTTCGGCACGACGAATGGATCGCTGACGTTATCTGGGCCACCCACAAACAAAAGGAATATGAGGAGACCGGGGCTGTCGGGAACTTATTAGAGAGAGCCGCCGTGAGGCAGCTTCTGGATGTCGGGATCAATGTGGCACCGGAGCCCGGCTCCCCGTTTGAGTTCAGTCCGCGCTGGGCAAGCCTGCTCTCCGCGGCTGAGCGGGCAGCACTTCTCGAGGGTTGGGGCGGTGATTCTGCGTAGCGCAGGAGCCGCGGCGACGTGACCATCGCCACCGCGGCAGCCGACCGGCCTGATCTCCGGGCGGTGGCGGGTCCCACCCCGACCGGGACCCGCCCGCCGCTTTTCCCCTTCCTGGTCGGGCTACAGGTCGGGACGTGGCTACCGAAAAGAAGCTCCGCATTGGCGCGCTCGTCCGCGTCAGCAGTGAACGCCAAGAGTCGAAGGGCGAGAGCCTGCCGGTACAGAGGCAGACTAGCGAGCGGAATGCCGCCGCCCTGGGCGGCACGGTGGTCGAATGGTACGACGGACAGGAGCACGCGACGCCGGGATGGGAACGGGCCGAACTGGACCGCCTGATGGCGGACGCCGAGGCCGGTCGGCTAGACGCGGTGATAGTGAGTGACCTGTCCCGGTGGAGCCGGGACAGTGCCACCGGCCTGCCGAACATCCGCAAGCTGAAGAAGTTGGGAGTGAGGTTCTTCGAGGGCACGACCGAGGTAGACCCGCACGACCCCGGGAACGCACTGTCCGCGTCGATTCAACTTTCGGTGCTCGAACACCAGGCCGCCGTGCAGCGGAAGAAGAGCATTGAGTCCCGCATCCACCGTGCTAAACGCGGGGTGCCGACCTGCGGCAAGCTTCCGTTCGGCCGCACCTTCGACAAGAAGACAGAGACTTGGGGAGTGGACCCCGAGAAGCAGGCGATGATCGAAGACGTAGCGGCCCGCTACTTGGCCGGAGCCTCCATACAAGCCCTCGCCGAGGAATACGGCCGCGGGGACGCGAACCTCTACAAGACCCTCGCCCACAAGTGCGGGGACACCTGGGAGCAGTCGTTCAAACTGACGGACTTTGGCATTGACGAGACGGTGCAGACCCCCGTGCCCCGCCTGCTACCGGAGGAGACCATCCGGGCCGTGCGGGAGCGGGCCGTACGCGGTCGCACCTACGCCGCCCGCGGGACCGGAGAAGCCTACCTCCTATCCAGCATGGTGTTCTGCGCCGAATGCGGATTCGCCCTGACGGGCATCGGAGCCCGCACGCCGGGAGGGCCGCGGTACTACCGCCACGGGGTCCGCGACAACGCGAAGAAATGCCCCCTCCGCCCCCGCCCGCACGTTCGCGGAGACGACTTAGAGGCCGCGGTTATACGCGAACTGTTCGACCTGTTCGGGAACCCCGCGATGGTGCAGCGGGCCATCGAAAAGGCCCAGCCGGACCCCGACGGAGCCGCGGACCTGCGAGCCCGGGCCGATCGCCTGAACAAACGACTGACGAAGCTCAACGCCGGACGCGACCGGGTGCTGAAACTGATCCTCGACGACAAAGTGACCGAAGAGCAGGCCGCGGCCCGGCTGGACAAAGCGAACGCGGACGAGGCCAAACTGCGGGAGGAGCTGAACGCGGTGAACCGCCAACTCACCGCGGTGCCCAACCCGGACGGGGTCCGAGCCGCCGCCGAGGCCGCGTGCGACGCCTGGGGTGCCCGCGTGGGGGTGGTGAGTGCCCGCCGCCGCATGGTCCAGCACAAGGCCGCCTACGACTTCGAAGCCCTCTCGCCGGAGGACCGCCGCGCCCTGGTCGAGATGGTGTTCGTCGGGAGGACGCCGGACGGGAACCCCGCCGGGGTGTACGTCGAGCCGATCCCCGGACAGAAGCCCCGCCGGCCGAAGCGGTGGAGATTCCACCTCCGCGGCCTGCTGATGGACGCCACCGCCGAGACAGGGGGCACGCCGGGTCACCAGCCCCTCGGGGCCTCGCTGCAACGCGACCTGCTCAAGGCCTCCGACGGTGCCCGTCCCAAGCCGGGCCGCCGGGGCCGCCCGCGAAAGGGCACGCCGACGCAGAGTGTTACCAAATCGCCTTCGGGTTGGCGAAGAACGGCACGCTGAGGAACCCTTTCCACTGGGTCTCCCACAGCAATTCGCCGGTGGCGGCGTCGAACGCTTTGGCGGCCTCAAACGTGTCGCCGACGGCTTCGGTGGTATAAACCCGGGCGCCGCCCTTTCCGTCGGGGCCGAGCACCGGGCCGGAGTAGCTTGCCCCCAGCGGGGCCCGCCACAACTCCTTCACCGTCGCCTCGTCCAGCGCCGTCGGCAGCGTGACGGCGGTGCGGCCGTCGCGGGTGGGGCCGCGCCACTGGTCCCACCCGGCGGAGGGTTCGCCCCCCGGCCCGGCGGCGAGCAGCAGAACGGCGAACGGCAGCAGCGGGGCGGACATGAGGGCGATCCGAACGGGGACGGGCCCCGGAGCGTCGACGCGACGCCCCGCCGCGGCCGGGGCCGGGGCGGGGCGTTCGTGGGACGACTCGTCCAACCGGCGGGGCGGTCGGTCAGGCGAAGCGCGTCTTGCCGGGCACCGGCGTGGGGCCGACTTCCAGTTGCTGATCCATGCTGGAGACGGTGTCCGGGCCGTACTGTTTGTTGCTGGTGAGCATCTGCTCCCAGCTGATCTCCTCGCCGGTGTAGGCGGCCTCGCGGCCGAGGATGCCGCAGAGGGTGGAGAGGGCCATATATTCAACGTCGTTGGGCGTCTCGCCCTTCCGCAGGGCTTCGAAGAACACGTCGTGCTCCGCCTGGTGCATCTGCGTGACGTTGCGGTCGCGGTTGCGGTAGCGGTTCTCGCCGGTGATCTGGAACTTCATCATGTCCGAGGAGCCCTTCGTCCCGAACACGAGGTTGCGGTATTTATTGGGCGTGCCGGGCTGCTGCCGGGTGGTGGCGTGCATGTTCACGCCGTCCTCGAAGGAATAGACGCAGGCGAAGTGATCGTAGATGTTGCCGTTCGCCTCGCCGACGCGGTTAATCCGCCCGCCGGTGGCGATGCAGCTTTTGGGGTACTCGCCCTTCGCCCAGCAGAGCATGTCGACGTCGTGGACGAACTGCTCCACGATAAAGTCGCCGGAGAGCCAGTTGAGGTTATACCAGCTGCGGAGCTTCCACTCCGTGTCGCTCCACTCGTCCCGCTTGGGGAGGGTGCGTTCGTAGCCGCTGTGCCGGATCGAATCGAGGACGACGAAGTCGCCGATCGCCCCGTCCTGCAGCCGGTTGACAAGGTCGACCATCCGGGTGTCGTACCGCCAGCAGAGGCCGCCCAGCAGGCCGACGTTGGTTTCCTTGGCCTTTTGGATCGTATCCAGCACGCGGCGGACGCCGGGGGCGTCGACGGCGACGGGCTTCTCGAAGAAGGTGTGGATGCCGGCGTCCACGCAGGCTTCGAGGTGCTCCGGCCGATAATAGGTGGGGGTCGCCAGCAGCATCACGTCCGGCTGCATGGCGATCAGCTTCTTATAGCCGTCCAGCCCGAGGAACGCGGTCTCCGGGGTGACCTTCACCCGGTCGGCGACGTCGGAGACCGCCAAGCCCTTCAGGCAGCGGTCGATCTTGTCCTGGAACGGGTCGGCGACGCCGACGAGCACGGCGTTCGGCTCGGCCCGCAGGGCCTGGGCGGCGGCGCCGGTGCCGCGGCCGCCGCAGCCCACCAGGGCGACCTTCACCGGTCCGCCCTCCTGGACATGGGCCCCGGCCAGCGGGGTGACGCCGAGGGCCGCCCCGGCGGCGGCGGCGGTGGACAGAAACGTGCGACGATCGGACATGGCTCGCAGTCGAGTGGAAGGCAGGGGGTGCGGTCGGGCGAGGGCTCCGCGGCGGGAACGGCCACCATAACGGCCTCGGGAACGCCCCGCACGCACTTTCGGATCGACCCCGTTGGCCGAGCCGCAGGCGGCCCGGAACCGGGTCAGGTGGCCCGGGTGCGTTGGTGCTGGCCGAGGTAGCCGACGACGATCGTGTCCGCGGCCCGGTCGTAATGAAACGCCAGCCGGATCGACAGCCGCGGGTCCTTGTTGTTCCCGCCCCGCAGGTGCCGGGTCAGCGGCACCTCCTCCCCGCCCCAGACGGTGCGGTAGTCCTCCGGGAACTGTCCCATCGTGCTGGGGGACTGGTTCGGGCTGTAATGCAGGCCGCACTGCCGCACGCACTCCGCGTCCAGGTCCGGGCAGGGCGCCCGGCCGGCGAGGGCGTCCCGCAGGGTCGTGGCGAGAAACTTCAGGCCTAGATATACCCGGTCGGGACGCTGGTACGGGTAGCCCTCCCGCACGCTTTTCGAATTGAACGCGAAGGCCAGCGCCTGCGGGAACTCCTCTGCGGCCCGGGCAAGGGCGGCGTCGACGCTGTCGGCGTAGCGGGGCGCCGGGGGGGCGTCGTCCTCCTCCTCGTCCTCCTCCTCCGCCGGGTCGGGCAGGTATTCCAGCACCCGGGCGAGCGCCGCGGCCCGCACTTCGGGGGAATCGACGGAGCCCGATTCCGACTCGGCGGCGTCCGCGGCCTCGTGCGGGTCGACGTCGTCCGGGCTGGCGTCGGCCAAACGCCGGGCGGCGGCCCGCAGCGGGGCGAGGTCCTCCGGGACGGCGTCGCGGAATCGCACGTCGCTGGCCGGCACGCCCAACGCCAGCAGCCGGGCGGCGAACTTGCCCATCCGCCCGGCGTGATAATCGAAGCGGTCCGGCGTTTCGTCGGCGGCGTGCTCCGCGGCCTTGGCGGCCGCGTGGGTGAACTTCTTGAACGCCTCCCGCTCCGCCTTCCCCCGCCCCCGGGCCGCGGCCGCGGCGCTGATCCGCGACGCCAGGTCCGCGTGATCGCCGGGATCGGCGTGGCTGCCCTCCCGCAGATAATTGCGGATAAAATAAGCGATCCCGGTGCGGGCGTCGGAGATGTCCCGGATCGTTTTATAGACCGCTACCTGATCGCGGTCCGGCTTCTCCCGCAGGTTGCGCACGGCGATCAACGCCATCGACTGGGCCTCCGCGGTGAGGTCCAGCGCCGTTTTCAGGTGCTCCAGTTCCTCCCCGCGCTGGGCCGCGGCGGCGTCGCCCTCGACGGCGGAGAGGTAGCGCTCCAGCGCCGCGTCCAACAGCAGGGCGGCTTCGGCGAGCACTTCGAACACCGCCGCGGTGCGGACGTAGTCCGCCGGGGCGGAGCCGGGCGGGGCCGGTTCGATCAGCGGCCACAGGGCGTCGCCGGGGTCGGCGGCCGCCTCCAGCGCCTCCCGCCGGCTCCGCAGCGGGCCGGTCTCCGCGCCCGCGGCGAGCCGGTCCGCCGCCCACCGCAGGGCGTGCGCCTTCGTGCGGCAGCGGTCCGGAATCCGCACCAGCCCGCGCACGTCTTCGGACTGCAACGTGGAGCCGTCGTCCAGAGCCGCCGTCGGCGCCGCCGCGGCGCCCCCCGCGGCGTCGCTCGAGGGGCTCGCGCCCAGCGTGAGGCGTTCCTGAATCTCGTCGAGCGACGCCCGCGGCTCCGGCGGCGAGGACGAACGCCCGTCCGACGACGGCTTCGCGGCCGATCGGGCGGCCGGCTCGGGCGGCGGAACGGGGGCGGGCGCCGCCACCCGGGCGAACGCCGACGGCGAAACGGCATGGCCGTCCGAACGCCCGTCCGCGGACGCTCGGTTCGAGGAACGCCTGTCCGCGGCCGGGTCGTCGGTCGGTTTGCGGTCCGCCGGTTTGTCCTCCGCCCCTGCGGGGGCGGACGCGGCGCCGGCCCGGCGGGCGGCGTCGGCCAGTTCGTTCAGCGCCCCGCGAACGCCCGGGTCGGCCGCGACGCGGGCCAGTTTCGCCGCCCACCCGTCGTCCGCCGCCCGGACGGCCCTCACGACCGTCCGCACCGCCGCCAACGCCAGCGCCTCCCACGGATCGTCGGCGCCGGCGGCGTCCCCGCGGGCGTCCTGCTGCGGTTCCGAAGTCGCCGTCGGTTCCGAGGTCGCCGTTGCGTCGCCCCGCGGCGTCTCGGACCGGGGGGGCGGGTCCTCCGCGGCCCGGTCCGGCCCGGAGTCGGCACGACCGGGCGTCCGGGCGTCGTCGCGGGGGCGATCGTCGCGGGAGCTGGCGCGGGGGCGTCCGCCGAGCGTGCGGACGGCAGGAGGCGAGGAAGGCATCCGGGCGGTCCGGGGTTGGAGAACAGTGGGCAAGGTCGCGGCGCGGCGGAATCGGGCGAAGCGTCGCGCGCGGGCATTGGCGAGGAATCGGCGATGTGCTAGCACCGGCCTCCCTCCCGACGGACGACAGCCGGGTTTCCCCGATCCGCCGACCGCCCCGCCGCCCCACGCGGCAAATCGACCCGCCGGTTCCGGCGGCCGACCGCCTAGTCTGCCGCCCTCGCCCCCGCCTCGCCATCCGCTTCGTCACGCCCCCGCGCCGGCTCTTCCGCGTCGCGGCGCTGCTGTGCGCCGCGGCGGCCGTCGTCGGGTTGACCGGCTGCGGCAAAACGATCGCCCGCGAGGCCACGGAGCAACTGCTCACCGCCGACAGCATCGACCGGGCCGTCGCCCAGCTGGACCTGTCCCCGTTCGAGGGACGCTCCGTGTACCTGGACACCAAGCTGCTGGAGCACAAGAAGCTGGACGGGATCGGCGTGGGCGCCCAGAACTACCTGATCGGTTCGCTCCGCCAGCAGTTCATGGCCGCTGGGGCGAAGCTGGAGGAGAAGGAGGCGGAGGCGGAGTTCGTCGTGGAGGCCCGGGCCGGGGCGGTGGGCACCGACTCCCACGAAGTGGTGTACGGCATGCCGGCGAACTCGCTGCTCTCCTCCGCCGCCACGCTCGTGCCGAACAGCCCGCCGCTGCCCGCGATCCCGGAAATGTCGATCGCCAAGCAGTCCCAGGAGCACGCCGCCACGAAGCTGCGGCTGTTCGCCTACCACCGGGAGCGGCGGGAGATCGTCTGGCAAAGCGGCGAGGCCGCCGCCGACTCCGAGGCCTCCCACACCTGGCTGCTGGGCGCCGGGCCGTTCGAGAAGGGTCAGATCTACGACGGCACCCGGTTCGCCGGCGAGAAGGTGTCCATCGTGCCGGATTGGCTGCGTCGGAGGGACGACGACGCCGAGTTCGATCCGATCGCCCAGTTGCAGAACTACAACGAACCCCGGGTGTACGGCTTCGATCCTCCCCCGCCGGAACCGGTCGTGCCGGAGCCGGTCGCGCCGGGGGCCGACGACGTGAAGCTGGCCTCCGCGGAGGCGCCCGCCGACAAAGCCGACGACAAGACGCCGGCCCAGGAGGACAAGCCGAAGGACGACGCTCTCAAGGCCGCCCCGCCCCCCGCCGAAACCGCCGCCGCCCCGCCCCCGCAGGAGCCCCCAAAGGGCGCGGCCGCCGACGACAAGAAGACCGCCGACGCGAAGACGGATCCGGCGAAGGCCGTCCCGCCGGCCGCGAAATAGGGCGCTTCCCGTCCCGGGGCGCCCCCGGGCGTCCGCGTCGGCCCCGCTTGACGCCGCGCGACGCGGCCCGGTCCACTGGCGGACGATTCCCGTTCCGTCTCGCCCGAGCTCGCCCGATGTCCGCCGCCCTCACGCTCGCCCTGCTCTGCACGCCCGGTTTCGCGGAGCATCACGACGCCGAACCGATCGCACTGTTCGACGGCTCCAGCCTGAGCGGCTGGACCCCGGTGCTCTCCAACGACGACGTCGACCCGGCGACCGTCTGGAGCGCCAAGGACGGCGTCCTGAGCTGCACCGGCCGGCCGAGCGGCTATATCAAGACGGAGCGGTCCTTCAAGAACTACAAGCTGTCCGTCAAGTGGCGCTGGACCGGCAACCCCGGCAACAACGGCGTGCTGGTGCACGCGACCACGCCGAACGCCCTGGGCGTGTGGCCGAAGTGCCAGGAGGTGCAGCTCGCCCACGAGAACGCCGGCGACTTCTGGGTGATCGGCAGCGAGATCAAGATCCCCCTGGAGGGCGTTCCCGGCTACGAGGACATGGTGCGGGGCCGCCGCCACCTGAACTTCGTCGACGGCGCCGAGAACCCGGCCGGCGAGTGGAACGAGATGACCGTCATCTGCCGCGACGCCACGATCACCGTGCTGGTGAACGGCCGGTTGGTGAACTACGGCTTCGACAGCAGCGTGACCGAGGGCAGCGTCTGCCTCCAAAGCGAGGGGGCGCCGATCGAATATAAAGACATCGTGCTCATCCCCCTGCACGACGGCGAATGAGCTCCGCCGCCGGATCGTCCGCCGGCGACGGCCCATCGACGATTCGACGACGGTCCAACGGAGGAGCGGCGAGGAGCGTATCGCCTGAGGGGGCTCCCGGTTGAGCCCCCCCGGTTTCCCCGGCTACCCTCGCCGCTACAGTCGTTCCGCCTTCCCCCGGGGCGTCGCCCGCGCGCCCCGGCCGTCGTCCCGCCGCTGAAATCGCCTGCTGATGACTCGTACGTTGCTTCTCTCCGCCGCGGCCCTGCTGGCCGCGGCCCCGGCCTTCGGGCAACTCTCGCCCACGAAAGACAACGGCCCGATCCCCGACAACGCCAAGTACGGCCAGGCGGACGTCTTCCGCGAACTGACGGAGATCCTGCCCACCCCCAACGACTACCGCACCGCCAGCGGCGCCCCGGGGCACGAATACTGGCAGCAGCGGGCCGACTACGACATCGCCGTCACGCTGAACGAGGAGGAGCACACCCTCACCGGCGCCGAGACGATCGTCTATCACAACAACAGCCCGGACCGGCTGGAATACCTGTGGTTGCAGCTCGACGCGAACCTGTTCACCCCGGACAGCCTCGCCCGCCGCACCGCGACCGGGCCGGACGAGTTCGAGGACATGTCCTTCGACGCGCTCAAGCAGATGCTCGCCGCGGAGACGTTCGACGGCGGATTTAAGATCGACGACGTCGGCGTCGGCCCCCGCGGCGGCGACGGCGCCGACCTGCCGCACACGATCGTCGACACGATGATGCGCGTCGACCTGCCGAAGCCGCTGGAGCCGGGGGCGAGCTACACCTTTCATGTGAAGTGGCATTACACGCTGAACAACAGCGACGAAGTCTACGGCCGCACCGGCTACGAGCCGCTGGACGACGGCAACGAACTGTTCTGCGTCGCCCAGTGGTTTCCCCGCATGTGCGTCTACGGCGACGCCGTCGGCTGGCAGCACAAACAGTATTACGGCCGCGGCGAGTTCGCCCTGGAGCTGGGCGATTACGACGTGACGATCACCTGCCCCGCCGATTTGATCGTCTCCGCCACCGGCGTGCTCCAGAACCCCGCGGAGTGCCTCACCCAAACCCAGCGCGACCGGCTGGAGACGGCGAAGACCTCCGAGGCGCCCGTCTTCATCGTCACCCCGACCGAGTCCGAGGAGGCCCGCAAAACCCGCAACGAGGGCGGCGGCACGAAGTCCTGGCGTTGGAAAGCGGAGAACGTCCGCGACTTCGCCTTCACCGCCAGCCGCGCGTTCATCTGGGACGCCTGGGGCAACACCGTGCCGGACGAAGACTCCGAAAGCGGCGAGCACTTCACCATGTGCCAGAGCCTCTATCCGATCGAGTGCGAGCCGCTGTGGAGCCAGTACAGCACCCAGGCGATCGCCCACTGCATCGAGGTCTACAGCAAGTTCACCTTCCCCTACCCCTACCCCAACGCGATCAGCGTGTACGGGGTCGTCGGCGGGGGGATGGAGTACCCGATGATCTGCTGGAACGGCCCGAAGCCGGAGGAGGACGGCACCTACACCGCCCGCACGAAGTACTTTTTAATCTCCGTGGTCATCCATGAGGTCGGGCACAATTGGTTCCCGATGATCGTCAACAGCGACGAACGCCGCTGGACCTGGATGGACGAGGGCCTGAACACCTTCCTGCAATACCTCTCGGAGCAGGAGTGGGAGGACGACTACCCCTCCCGCCGCGGTCGGCCGGAGGACATCGCCTCCTATATGAAGAGCACCAACCAGGTGCCGATCATGACGAACTCCGAGAGCCTGCTGCAGTTCGGCGCCAACGCCTACGCCAAGCCGGCGACGGCGTTGAACATCCTGCGGGAGACGGTTCTCGGCCGGGAACTGTTCGACAAAGCCTTCAAGACCTACGCCCGCCGCTGGAAGTTCAAGCACCCGGAGCCCGCCGACTTCTTCCGCACCATGGAGGACGCGTCCGGCCGGGACCTGGACTGGTTCTGGCGAGGCTGGTTCTACACGACCTCCCACGTCGACCTGGGCGTCTCCAACCTGCGGGTCTACACCGTGGACGCCGGCGACCCCGTCGAGACGGAGAACCGCGAACGGGCCGAGAAGGAGGAGGAGCCCAAAACCCTCTCCGACCTGCGGAACGAGGAGCTGCCCAAGCGGATCGAGTCCTTCCCGCAGCTGGAGGATTTCTATAACTCCTACGACGAACTCAAGGCGACGAAAAAGCAGATCAAGACCTACAAAGAGTTCCTCGAAGGCTTGGACGAGGAGCAACTGCGTCTGCTCAAGAACGACGCGAAGTTCTACGCGATGGACCTCACCAACGACGGCGGCCTGCCGATGCCGGTGATCCTGAAGCTGACCTACGCGGACGGTTCGACCGAGGAGGTGCGCATCCCCGCCGAGATCTGGCGGGCGAACAACCACAAGGTCACCAAGGTGTTGATGCGGAAAAAGACGATCGAAAAGGTCGAACTGGACCCCTACCGCGAGACCGCGGACGTCGACCGCGGCGACAATATGCTGCCCCGGGAGATCGTCGAAAGCCGGTTCAAACTCTTCAAGAAGAAGACCGACAAGAACCCGATGCAGGAGGCCCGCGAGGCTGAGGAGGAAGAGGCGAAGGAAAAAGCCGCGGCCGAGAAAGCCGCGGCCGAGAAAGCCGCGGCCGAGAAGGCCGCCAAAACGGACACCGAAAGCCCTGAGGAAGCGGCCGAGGAGAAGGCCGACGCCGAGGCCCCGCGGTCCGAGGGCGCCGGCGACTGACGCCGGCGATTCGACCGGCCGAAACGACGGGGGCGTCCGCACCGCGGACGCCCCCGTTTTCCATATCGGCCCTCACAATATAAACCCGAAGCGTGAGCGAGGGCCTTCGGTCGAACGAGGCGGTTCGAGCGTGTCGGGAGCGCCCGGCGGGAAGGCGTCAGCAGAACAGGACCACCGAAACGGTCCACAGCGCCGCGGCCGTCGCGGCGGCGTAGGAGGCGGGGACGAGCTGCGTTTTCACGTGATCCATTAAATCGCAGCCGGTGGTCATGGCGCTGAGGATCGTGGTGTCGGAGATCGGGGAGCACTGATCCCCGAACACGCTGCCGTTCAACACGGTGGCGAAGCAGATCGACAGGAAGATCTCCGGGTTCGCCAGCTCGCCGGCGCCGGCGACCTCCCACGCCAGCGGCATCGCCAGCGGGAAGGCGACGGCGAAGGTGCCCCAGCTCGTGCCGGTGGAAAACGCGATCACCATCGTGAGGAGTTGCAGCGCCACCGGCAGGGCCACGGGCGGGATCTGCTCGCCCAGCGACTCCACCAGATAGGCGCCGGCGCCGACTTCCCGGCTGATCCCCCCCACGGTGACGGCCAATAGCAACACGACGGACGCCAGCACCACGCCCTTCAATCCGTCGCCGATCCCTTCGATCGCCGCTCCTAAACTCATGCCCTTCAACAGCGCCGTCAGCACGGCGGCGAAGAACGCGGCCCCGAAGGCCCAGTTCACCTTCGGCGAGCCGGTCGCGACGAAGGTGCCCACGGCGACGCCGACCAGCAGCGCGAACGGCAGGAAGAACTCCAACACGTGCGGCTTATACCCCGGCGGCACCCGGGCCGCGGCGAGCTCCCCGGAACTCAGCGGCGACACGCCCGGGGCGTCCAACTGCCCCGTGGCCCGGGCCCGCCGCAGCGCCGCCCGGATGCCCCGCCCGGAGAACCGCGTGATGTCCAGGCTCAGTAAAAACGTGCCGGCGACGGCGAGCAGGCCGTAAAAGCTGAAGGGGACGCTTTTGAAGAAGAACGCGATCCGATCGGCCTCGGTCGCCAGGAAGCTCACGCCGGGCACGAAGATCAACGCCTGCACGTAGACCGGCCAGGCGTTGAACGCCAGCACCGCCGCGATCGGCGAGGCGGTGGAGTCGACGATATACGCCAGTTCCTCGTGGCTGACCCGCTCCCGGTCGGCGACCGGCTTCACGATCGTGCCGACCAGCACCACGCTGACGGTGCCCCCCTGAAAGAACAGCACGCCCATCAACCAAGCAACCAGCTTGGCCGACCGCGGCCCCCGCACGAAGCGGCGGGTCATAAACTCCGCGAACGCCTGCGCCGCCCCGGTGCGGGACCAAATCCCCATCAACCCGCCCAGCAGCCAGAGATAGAGCAACAGCACCGTCGCGGCGCTCTTGCTGGCCAAACTGGGCAGCAGCACGGCGTCCGTCACGTCGAACCGGCCGAGCATGAACGCCCCGACGACCACCGAGCCGAGCAGCGCCGAGAGCGGCTCCTTCGTCAACAGGCACAACCCCACGGCGATCGCCGCCGGGAGCAGCGACCAGGGGCCGAAGTGCCTGGCCGGCTCCAACAGCGAGTATTGGATCTCCGCGGCGTCGCCCTCGCCGGTCGTCTCCGCGACCCACTGGCTGTCCAGCGGCGGCTCCCCGTCAAGGGACGCCAGCGCCTCCGCCCGCAGCGGGGAGGATTCGTACGGCACGACCTCCCCGACGGGCAACTCCTCCCCGCTGTAGCGGTACGTCAGTTCGCCGGCGTCGTTCCGATAGACGTTGAAGGTTGTTTTGCCCTCCCGCCATTGGGGGGCGACCTCGGCGTGCACGTAAATCCCGCCGGCGAGGGCGGCGAGCAGCGCGAGCGCCGCCAGCAGGTGCGCCGGCCGGAACCGGCGGGCCTTCCCGACGGCGACGTGCGGCGGCTCGACCGTGCCGGCGCCGGCCTCCTCCACGACCGGCGCCGGTTCCGTCGAGACGCCGTCGGGGGGCGGGTACGCTGCGGTCATTGATTCTCCCAAGCGGCGGCCGCGATGGACGCGATCTTCTTCCGGCTCCGCACCGGCTGCCAGTGGAACGCGTTGAACGCGACCGGGATCTGCCCCTCCCCGGCCCACCGGCGGTTTCAGGAGCGGACCGCCGCCGGCGCGTTCCACGCGCTCCGGCGGCGGAGCTGACGGAGTACTACGCTCTGACAGGGATCGACTGATCGCGGCGAAACGCCGGCGGGGCGGCGGCTCCGCTCGGGGTTTCGCTGGCCCCGCCCGCCGCGAACTGAGCGGCCGGCGCGCGGTTTGCGCCCCGGAACGTGCAATACTGCACGCCCGGCGGGACGCAGGAGCGCGCGGGGACCCGCGTCCGCCGGGAGAACGGCGACGGCACGGGGCCTGCATTGAGAACGCGGCGGGCCGTTCGCATTCCCCGCCGGCCGTCCCCACCGCGAGATCGATCATGAATGCCGTCTCGGATTCCGCCGCCCCGACCCGCGTGCTGCTGGCGACGGATCTATCCGCCCCGGCGAAGCGGGCCGCCCGCTTCCTCGCCCGACTGCCGTTCCCGGAACCGCCGGCGGTGCGGTTGCTGCACGCGATCGAACTGCCCGTCACCCCGCTGAGCGATCACTTGGACGAGGAATGGCCGCCGCCGTTCGCCGCGACCCGCGACGCCGCCCAGGCGGCGCTGGCCGAGGAGGCGACGGCGTTCGCGGACGTCACGGAGCGGATCAGCAGCGCCGTCCGCCTCGGCCCGGCGGCCGAGGAGATCCTCGCCGACGCCGGTCGGTTCCGGGCCGACCTGATCGTCGCCGGCGCCGTCGGTCACGGCGTCGTGGAGCGGACGCTGCTGGGGTCCGTTTCGGACCGGATCGCCACCCACGCCCACTGCCCGGCGCTGATCGTCCGCGGCACGGGCGATCCCGCGGCGACGGAGGCGGAGCGGGCAACGACCGGCGGCGACGCCGGCCTGCCGGACCGCCCGCCCCGCCTCCTGATCGGCTGCGACGGCTCCGCCGCGTCACGGGCGGCGGCGCGGGCCTTGGCCGCCTTCGACTGGCCGCCGCAGACCCGGGTCACGCTGCTGAGCCTCGTGTTGCCGGTCACGCCGGACTGGGCGGCGACCGACTGGCCCGGCGTGCTCCCGACCGGCGATTACGAAGCCCTCTACCGGGCCGAGCGGGAGCGGGCCGCGATCTCCGTTGAACTGGCCGCGTTGCCGTTCCGCGATCGGGACCTCGACGTCCGCACCGAAGTCGCCGAGACCGATCACGTCGGCGAAACGCTCTGCGACCGGGCCGAGGGGCAGGACGCCGACCTGCTCGTCGTGGCGGACAAGGGCCACAACGCCTTCACCCGCTTTCTCGTCGGCAGCGTCACCCGCTTCGTGCTGCGGCACTCCTCCCGCCCGGTCTGGCTGCACCGGACCGCCTGAAGGCCGGAGGCCCGGCCCCCCGCCGGATCGGTTCCCCCGTCTTCGCCCCACGGCCGACGGCGGGCGGCCCCCCGGGCGCTCCCGGACGATTTCGAGGACGCTTTCCGCGTCCATGAGGATCCTGCGCACGGCGTCCGACGGAGAACGCGACATGCCCCAGACCCGGATCGCCCGCGTCGGCACGAACGAGTCGACCACGCCGCCGGCGGAGTACTTCACCGGCGCCGTGCGGCTGGACCCGCTGGCTTCCCCGAAGGAGCCGTCGCGGGTCTCGATCGCCAGCGTCACCTTCGAGCCCGGCGCCCGCACCCACTGGCACACGCACCCCGCCGGCCAGCACCTCTACATCACCGCCGGCCTCGGCTGGGTGCAGGAGGAGAGCGGCCCGATCGAAGAAGTTCGCCCCGGGGACGTCGTCTGGTTCCCGCCCGGGGTAAAGCACTGGCACGGCGCCTCCCCGAAGACCGCGATGACGCACCTGGCGATCCAGGAGGCGGTCGACGGCAGCCCCGTCGCATGGCTCGAACCGGTCACGGACGAGCAATACCGCAAGTGACCCGCCGTCCGCCGCTTCGGCCCCCATCATTTCGACTCTCTTAAAAGCCCTCCGCCATGAGCAACAACGTCGAACATAAAGTCGTCGTCATCACCGGGGCCAGCAGCGGCCTCGGCGAAGCGGCCGCCCGCCATCTGGCCTCCGCGGGGGCGCTGGTCGTCCTGGGGGCCCGCCGAAAAGAGCGGATCGACGCCCTCGCCGCGGAACTCGGCGGCGACGACAGGGCGCTGGCGGTCCGGACGGACGTCACCGATCGCGAGCAGGTGCAGCGCCTGGTGGACGCCGCCGTCGAGCGGTTCGGTCGCGTGGACGTGATGATCAACAACGCCGGCCTGATGCAGCAATCGCCGCTGGAGGCTCTGAAGGTCGACGAGTGGGACGCGATGATCGACGTCAACGTGAAAGGCGTGCTCTACGGCATCGCAGCGGTCCTGCCGCATATGAAGGAGCGGAAAGCCGGACACATCATCAACGTGTCGTCGGTCGCCGGGCATAAAGTCCTCCCCGCCGGGGCGGTTTATTGCGCCACCAAGCACGCCGTGCGGGCGATCTCCGAGGGACTGCGGAGCGAGGTGAAGCCCTACAACCTGAGGACGACGACGATCTCCCCCGGCGCCGTCGACACCGAACTGCCGACGCACATCACCCATGAGGAGTCGCGGAAGGGGATGCATGACTTTTACGAGCAGGCCGCCATTCCCGCCGACTCCTTCGCCCGGGCGGTCGCCTTCGCGATCGAGCAGCCGGAGGAGGTGGACGTGAACGAGATCCTGTACCGGCCCACTCAGCAGGAGGCCTGACCCGCCTTGGCCGCTCCGCTCCCGCGTGCCCTCCCGACCGACTGCCGCCCCGTTTCCGCCCGCTGCGGAGCGGCGACGGCGGCCAACCCGCTATAGTTCGGACCCCGCGGCGGTTCCCCGCCCTTCGCCCCTTCCCGTCGAGATCGCCCCCGTGAGAACCCTCGTCGTTTTCGCCGCCCTGCTCTGCCTCGCCGCCCCGGCGGTCGGGGCCGAGAAGTCCGACTGGCCCCAGTGGCAGGGGCCGGACCGCGACGCGGTCTCCGAGGAGACCGGACTGCTTCAGGAATGGCCCGAAGGCGGCCCGCCGCTGGCGTGGCGGACCGACGGACTGGGCGGCGGGGACTCCGCTCCGGCCATCGCCGACGGCCGGGTGTACGGCATGAGCAACCGCGACGGACAGGAGATCGTCTGGGCCCTCTCCGAGGAGGACGGCCGCGAACTGTGGGCCAGCCCGCTGGGCCCCGCGGTCGAACAGGACGCCCGCCAGTCCCGCGAGGGCCCCGGCGGCACCCCGACCGTCGACGGCGGGAAGTTGTACGTCATCGGCATGGGCGGGGCCGTCGCCTGCCTGAACGCCGCCGACGGAGAACTCCTCTGGAAACGCAGCATGACCGAGGACTTCGGCGGCGTCGTCCCCCGCTGGAGCTACCGCGAGAGCCCGCTGGTCGCCGACGGGAAAGTGTTCTGCACCCCCGGCGGCCCGGAGGCGCTGATGGCCGCCCTCGACAAAAGCACCGGCGAGACCGTCTGGACGACCCCGCCCCCCGCCGCCGAGCCGGTCGAGGAGGAGGACGACGACAACGGCCGCGGCCGGCGTCGCCGGGGCCGCGGCGGGCCGAGCTCCGGGGCGGCGTACGCCTCCCCGATCCTGATCGAGGCGGCCGGCGAACGGCAGGTCGTCCAGCTCGCCGCGGACGCCCTCGTCGGCGTGGACGTCGACACCGGCGAGCTGCTCTGGCGCTACGCGGCCCCGGCCAACCGGAACAAAATTAATTGCTCCACCCCGCTCTACGAGGACGGCCTCGTCTTCGCCTCCAGCGCCTACGGCAACGGCGGCGGCGCCGCGAAGCTGACGGAGGGGCCGGACGGCGGCGTGCAGGCCGAGGAGGTCTACTTCACGCGGGCGATGCAGAACCACCACGGCGGCATGGTCGTGACTGACGGAGCCCTGTACGGGGCGAACGGCGGCAACGAGGGCGGCTTCCTGACCTGCCTGGACTTCGCCACCGGCGAGGTCCTCTGGCGGGATCGCGACGCCCCCAAGGGCTCCCTGATGCTCGCCGACGGCCGCATCTACCTCCGGGCCGAGGGCGGCGAACTGCTCCTGATCGAACCGTCGCGGGAGACGCTGATCGTGAAAGGCCGGTTCGACCAGCCGGACCGCACCTCCTCCCCGGCGTGGGCCCACCCGGTCGTGGCGAACGGCAAACTGTACGTCCGCGACCAGGGCACGCTGTTCGCCTACGACGTCGCGGCGGATTAGCGGGCTCTCCCGTTCGCCCTCGCGGGGGGCGACGCCGGCGTCCCGGATCCTTCAGGGGTCCGGGACGCGACGCCGGCGGGAAAACGGCACGCGCCCCCGCAGCGGCGGAGGCCGCCGACATCGCCTCGCCGGCGCGGGACGAGCCGCTCAGGCCGCCGTCAGCCGGCTCCCCTGAAGGCCCATAGAGTTACGGGAGGGACGCCCCCGCCCATAAAACCTGTTCCCCCCTCACCGGGGGCGAACTCCGCAGCACGCGGAGGGAAAGACATCAAACGACAACTGGGCGCGGCGGGATTCGAACCTGCGACTTCCACCGTGTGAATCTGCCCGTCGAGTCCGCCGGGAAAGGGAGCATCTCACTGTTGAGTATAGGGGTGAGAAGCGGATCCTACGGCGTTTTCAGGATGGTTCCAGTGTTCTCATCCATTCGCACGCCGTCGCGTTCGCTCCCGCCGCGTCGCGTTCAAAGCTGGTCAAACAGGCCGCGGGAGGGGGTTTCCTGGTCAGGCTGACCAGCTTTCCGAACGCTTTTCTGAATCGGGCGACGGCGATAGAAAACGCCGGCCGATTCGGGCCGTGTTCGGCCGGACCAGAGGCGGTGCTGGAGTGGGCCGCCGGGTCTGACTGGAACGAGACTGCGCTGCCGGCAGACTGCTCCGACATGACCGCCCCCCTCGCCCGCAACGCGAACGGGGGGACGTCCGCCGCTTGAACGGGACTGCTGCCGCGGGGGCTCAGTCGGCCGCTGGGCGCCGCGACAGCCGGGCGACGCCCCCCGGATAGCAGTCGGCAACGTTCGTCGTCTCGGCCGGGTCGGCGTCGTGGTCGTAGAGCTCGATAAACACCGGGTCCGCATCCGGGTCGCGGACGTCCCGCCATTCGACCAGCCGGAAGTGGTCGGTGCGGGTCGCGTAGCCCATCAGGTGGTTCTCGAACAGGTTGCGGTCCCAGTCGGCGCCGTGCTGGGCGGCGACGCGGCCCTCGACCTCGGCGATCAGAGGGCCGAAGAACGTTTCCCGCATCCCCGCCGACAGCGGGTTGGCGGCCCACTCCCGCAGCGCCGGGCTGGGGAACTGGCTGCGGGCGACCGCCTTCCATTCGGCCTGCGGCTCGGTCAGCAGCGGGCAGAGGCTGCGGCCGGCCAGCCCGTCCGGGGCCGGCACGCCGGCGAGGTCGTACAGCGTCGGGTAGAGGTCCACTAGTTCGACCAGCGCGTCGGTCGACGCCCCGCGGGTCGCCCCCTCCAGCAGGCCGGGCGGGGTCCAGACGATCAGCGGCACGCGGGTGGCGATCTCGTAGTTGGTCGCCTTGCCCCACACGCCCATCTCGCCGAGGTGCCAGCCGTGGTCGCCCCACACGACGACGATCGTGTTCTCCCGCACGCCGGCCTCGTCCAGCGCCGCCAACAGCCGGCCGATCTGGGCGTCGACGTAGCTGGTGCAGGCCAGGTAGGCGTGAATTAATTCCCGGGCGAGGTCGTCGCCGATCGGCCCCTCCTTCGGGATGCCGTGCCGGGTCCGCAGCTCGAACGATGCGTGCAGGCCGAGGGCGGAGCCGTCCGTCGGCGGGGCGACGTGGTCCGGCAGTTCAATCTCCGCCGGGTCGTACAGATCGAAATACCGCCTCGGGCAATTAAAAGGCAGGTGCGGGCGGACGTAGCCCATGCCCAAGAACCACGGCTCGTCGCCTTCGACCAGTTCGCCGAGCGTTTGGATCGCGACCGCGGTGTTGTAGCCGTCGACGTAGGCGACGTCCGGCACGTCGCCGGCCTCGAACGCCGGGCCGTGGATCAACCCGCCGGACCGCTCCCGGCCGTACTTGGCGAGGATCTCGTCGCGGTTCTTGAAGAACGTCCGCTGGTTCTCGGGCACGTTGTACCCGCCGGGCGTCTGCGGGCGGGGGATCCCCTTCCGGCTGGCCGGGCGGGACCAACTGTGCTCCTCGTCGGTCATCTTTCCGTGATAGATCTTGCCGCTGTAGACCGTCTCGTAACCGTGTTTTTTAAACTGCTGCGGGAGGGTGACGACGTCCGGGTTCAACTCGCGGAAGTAGGCGGTGTTCTCCACGACGCCGATCTCGTCCGGCAGCTTGCCGGTCATCAGGCTGGCCCGGGACGGGCTGCAGATAGCCTGTTGACAGTAGGCCCGGTCGAACCGCATCCCGTCGGCGGCGAGGGCGTCCAGGTTTGGGCTGTGAACGAGCTCGTTCCCGTAACAGCCGAGTTCCGGCCGCAGGTCGTCGATCGCGATGAACAGCACGTTCGGCCGGTCGTCCCCGGCCGAGGACGGAACGGCCGCGAGGGCGAGCAGCAGCGTGGCGATCGGGCGGGCAGCGGTCATCGGGTTCGGCGGTTCGGAAAGACTGGGGGAAGTCGGGCGGGAGAAGAGGGGCGGTCAGCGGTCCAGTCCGTCGCCCGCTTCCGGGGCCGGCGAACGCGTCCACGCCCGGACGTAGTCGACCCGCATGTCGGTCGGGAACCCCTCGGCGGTCGCGGCGGACGGGACCGTCTGCATCTCCCCGTCCTTCCACCCGATGAACGGGCTGCGGAGGCCGAGCGACAGCGTCACGAACATCGGCCGGCGCCAATACTCGTTCTTCTCCCGCGCCCGCTCGACGCCGTCGACGTACCAGACGATCTCCTCCGGCGTCACATCGCAGCCGTAGACGTGGAAGTCCTCCCGCGGGTCGAACGGGGCTTCCCAGTGGCGCTCGCAGAGGTCGGGGGCGTTCGAAGGCCGCAGGAACTTGTCCTGCCCGTCGATCTCGACCCGCGCGTGCAGGTTCATGTCGACTTTGCGGACGCCGTTGACCGCCCCCGTCCGCGGGTCCCGGCCGCCCTGCTGGAGTTCGAACACGTCGATCTCGCAGTACTTCACCGGGGAGGGGGTCTCCGGTACGCCCTGGCTATACAGCCAGATCGCCGGCGACGCCCCGGGGAACCGCGAGCAACCCCGCACGCGGGCTTCGAAGTAGCCGTACGTCGTCTTTTCTCGGGACCGCAGGATGCCGGACTTATATTGGAACTCTTTGGGGCCGCGCGAGAATCGGTCGAAGCGTTGGTGGGGCTCGTGGGTCATCCGGAGGTTCAGCACCCCGCCGTTGACGAACACGTTCTTCTGAGACCACGTCCAGGAGCGAAGCTGCTCCGGGTCCGTTTGCCACTTATCGACATCGACGCGGGGGGCGTCGAACTCGTCCCAGAATGCGTCGGCGGGGACCCACTGCCGTCCCGACCCCGCGTCGACGCCGACGGGCTCCGGCGAATCCGCGGGCGCCGGCCCGGCGAGGGCGACGACCAAGAGCGAAGCGACAAGAGGGATTGGGGGGCCGAGAACCCCACGAAGCGCGATCATGGAGGGAGTTTCTCGAAGGGGGGCGGGGAGGAGCGGACGTTAAGCCAGCAGCGGCTCGACGACGTGGCCGTGCACGTGCGTCAGCCGGCGTTCCAAGCCATTGTGGTAGAAGGTGAGCCGCTCGTGATCGAGCCCCATCAAATGCAGCAGCGTGGCGTTGAAGTCGTAGACGCTGGTCTTGTCCTTCACCGATTCAAAGCCGAACCGGTCGCTCTCGCCGTGGCTGTAGCCGGCCTTCACGCCGGCGCCGGCGAGGAAGCAGGTGAAGGCCCCGGGGTTGTGGTCCCGGCCGGTGCCGTTCGCCTGCAGGAAGGGCATGCGGCCGAACTCGGTACACCAGACGACCAACGTGTCCTCCAGCATCCCCCGCTGCTTGAGGTCCGCGATCAGGGCGGCGGTGGGCTGGTCCATGATCTCCGCCTGCATCGCGTGGGTCTCCTTGATGTTCGAGTGGGAGTCCCAGTTGGTGATGCCGTTGCCGCCGGCCGGATCGCTGCCGTTGAACAGCTGAACGACCCGCACGCCCCGCTCCAACAACCGCCGGGCGAGCAGGCAGTTCTGTGCGTAGGCCCGCTTGAGCTTCGAGCCCGTCCCCGTGCCGTAGGCGGCGTGGGTGGCGGCGGTCTCGCCGGAGACGTCCATCACCTCCGGCACGCTGGTCTGCATCCGCCCGGCGAGTTCGTAGCTGGCGATGCGACCGGCGAGGTCGGCGTCGTCCGGGTACCGCTCCAGGTGCCCGGCGTTGAGCCGCTTGAGCAGGTCCACGCTCTCGCGGTCGGCCGCGGGGGAGACGGCGTCCGGCCGGGCGAGGTTCGCCGGGGGGGAGGCCGCGGTGAAGTCGGTCCCCTGGAACGCCGCCGGCAGGAAACCGCTGCCGAAATTGTTCTTCCCGCTGCGGGCCAGCCCGCGGGGGTCGTTGATCGCCACGAACGCCGGGAGATTCTGGTTCTCCGTGCCCAGGGCATAGGTCGTCCAGGCCCCGAAGGACGGGTAGCCCTCCTGCGTGAAGCCGGTGTTGAAAAAGTTCTCGCCCTGCGGGTGGGCGCTGGTCTCCGTGTGCAGCGAGTGCACGAAGCAGAGGTCGTCCGTCAGCTCCGCGAGGTGCGGGACGAGGTCCGAGACCATCTTCCCGGTCTCGCCGCGGGGTTTGAACTCCCAGAACGGCTTGGCGATGTTCCCCGTCGGGCCCTCGAACGTCACCGCCGGCAGGCCGGGCGGCTTCTGGCCGTGGATTTTGAACAGGTCCGGCTTGTAGTCGAACGTGTCCACGTGGCTGACCGCCCCGGGGCAGTAGATCACCAGCACCCGCTTCGCCTTTGCTTCGAAGTGGGGCTTCCGCGGCAGGTACGGGTTCGCCGGGTCGACGTCCGGGCGGATCGGCTCGACCCCGCCGGCCGTCCGGGGTTCGCCGTCCGCGGCGAGCAAGCCGTCGGCCGACAGCAACTGGGCCAGCGACAGAGCGCCCAGCGACAGCCCGGACTGGGCGAGGAACGACCGGCGGTCCAGCAGGCCGCGGCCGGCGGGCGTGAGGTTCTCGGGGTTCGACATGACGGTCGGGCGGGAAAGGAACGTGCGGGGCGGGGAGGCGAGGCCGGGGCCGGCGGCGGTCAGGGCAGGAAGACGAACTCGTTGGCGTTCATCAGCGTGCGGCAGAGGACCGGCAGCCCGTGCTCGCCGGCGACCGCCGCGGCGGCGGCCCGCTCGTCGTCGGCCGGTTCGCGGCCGAGGATCAGCAGGAAGGACCGCGTCACCGCGTCGTCGTCCCCTTCCTCGGCCTGGGCCTCCGCCCGTTCGGCGATGCAGCGGGCCTGATCGACGGCGAACTCGCTGTTCATCAGGTTCAGGGCCTGCAGCGGCGTCGTGGAGACCGGCCGCTTGCCCCTCACCTGACCGCAGTCCGGGAAGTCGAACGCGGTGAACATGCGGTCGTCCACCCGCCGCATCCGCTCCTGGTACAGCATCCGTCGCCACGTGTGCGGGCCGTGGTTGTCGACCACCTCCCACTGGGCGTAGCGCTTTTTGACGTTGTGGATGCGGTAGCTCGGCCCGCCGACCGTCTCGTCGAGACAGCCGGACGCCTGCAGGATCGAATCGCGGATCACCTCCGCCTCGACCCGCTTCGGCGGGTAGCGCCACAGCAGGGCGGCGCCGGCGTCCGCGGCGAGGCCGTCCTCCCGGGGCAGGCTCGACTGCCGGAACGCCCGCGACAGCGCCATCAGGCGGACCATGTGCTTCACGGACCACGGCTCCGCGTGCGGGCCTGCGGTCTGCGGGTCGACGAACTCCGCGGCGAGCCAGTCCAGCAGGTCCGGGTGGGTCGGCTCGGTGCCGGCGGCGCCGAAGTCGGCGGTCGTGGTGACCAGCCCGGCACCGAACAGGTGGTGCCACAGCCGATTAACCATCACCCGGGCCGTCAGCGGGTGGTCCGGCCGGGTCAGCCGCTCAGCGAACGCCTTCCGCCGGGCCGGGCCGGGGGCGTCCGTCGGCAGGCCGAGGCTCTCGCCGAAGGCGGCGGGGCCGTCCGGGGCGACCTGTTCGCCGGGGCTCTCCGGGCTGCCGCGGCGGAACACGAACGTCTCCCCCGGGTCGACGAACTTCCCGATGAAGCTGAGCTGCGGCCCCTCCTCCAGCAGGGTCTCGATCGACGCCTGCAGCGCGTCGTGCGTCGCCTTCGCCTCCCCCCCGCGGTTCAGGCGGCTTTGGATCGACTTCGTGTCCGCGACCGGCTCCCACTCCCCCACCGCGTTGCGGACTTCGACCGTGAAGTGCGGCACCCAGGAGGTCGCGAGCCCTTCCAAATAGTCCGTCGCGGCGAGGTCCTCGCGGTTCCGGCTGTAGGTCATCCGATCGACCCTCCGAACGTCCGGGAACTCGATCATGATCCAGGGCTTCTCGACGGAGCCGTCGGGGACCTTCGCCCGCCACGCCTCGGTGCCGGTCCGGCCGTCGTTCACCTTCCACGCCTCGCCCCGCGGAACGGCGGTCGCGGGGTTGGCGCTGGCGACGGCGCCCGTGGACGCCGCGGCGAGATTCTCCCGCCAGTCCGCCGGGCCGAACAGCTCCCACTCGTCCAGGCCAACGCCCTTCCCCTCGAACGTCAGCCGCACCGCGTCGGTCTCGACTGGGTTGAAGAACATCTCGCGGTGCGTCCGCCAGTCCTCCGTCCACGCCCCGCCGTCCTCGCGGAGCAGCCGGCGGTGGGAGCGGATCTCGTCCCACAGTTCCTCGCCCCGCTCCCGGCGGGGATGGCCCGGGGCGAGTTCCGGCCGGCGGGCGTCGTACTCCACGTCCGCGAACACCGCCGTCAGGGCGTAGTAGTCCTGGATCGTGACCGGGTCGAACTTGTGGTTGTGGCACCGGGCGCAGCTGACCGTGGTGCCCAGCACGGAGGCCCCAACGGTTTGAACGATCTCGTCCAGCCGGTCGGCCCGGGCCTGCCGGCGGGCGGCGGGCTCTTGCCCCACGGTCGCCGCCGGCACGTGCGGGCCGGCGACCAGGTAGCCGGTCGCCTCGCCCACGCCGAGTACGTCCCCGGCGAGCTGTTCCGTCAGGAACCGGTCATAGGGCACGTCCTCGTTGAAGGCCCGGACGACGTAGTCCCGGTAGATCCAGGCGTTCTTGCGGTACATGTTCGACTCCGACCCGTTCGTCTCCGCCCAGCGGATCACGTCCAGCCAGTGCTGGGCGAACCGCTCGCCGTACCGCGGCGAGGCGAGCAGCCGGTCGACCAGGGCGACGAGGGCGGCGTCCGGGTCCTCCTCGCAGGCGGCCTCGAACGCCGTCACCTCCTCCGGCGTCGGGGCGAGACCGGTCAGCACGATTGACGCCCGCCGGATCAGCGCCGCCGGCTCGGCCGGGGCGGAGTACGTCAGGCCGGCGTCGTGCAGCTTCTCCTGCAGGAACGCGTCGATCGGGGCGGCGTCGCCGTCGACCCCGGGGCCGGCCGGCGGGTCGGGCCGCTCGACCGGCTGGTAGGCCCAGTGGTCGGACTCCTCCCGCACCGGTACGTCGTCCATCTGGCCGGGCCAGACGGCGCCCTGTTCGATCCACGCCCTGAGCACTGCGATCTCCTCCACCGGGATCATCTCGGAGTCCGGCGGCATCTCCATGCCGGGGTCGCGGTGCCGGACGACGTCCAGCAGGTAGCTCCCCTCGGCGTCGCCGGGCTTGAGCACCGTGGAGCCGGTGTCGCCGCCGGTCTGCATGCCCAGCCGGCTGTCCAGCCGCAGGTTCGACTCCTGCACCCACTCGCCGTGGCAGTCGGTGCAATGGCCCTCCAAGATCGGCTGCACGTCGCGGGCGAAGTCGACGGCGCCTGCGTCCGCCGACGGGGGGGCGGCGAACGTCGCGGCCAGAAGGACGGCGGGGAGAAGAGGCGTCACGGCGATCGTCTCGGGGGGCGAGCATTGGAAAGGGGCGGACGCGTCCGCCCCCTTTGTCATTCCGTCAGCCCGCAGATTTCCGGGACGAATGCGGGACGAAATCGTCCCGACGGGGCGGCCCGACCGGCGGACCGGTCTATTTCGGCAGGCCCGTGGAGAACGTGCGGTCGTAGTTCGGCATGTCCGTCTCCTCCCAATCCCGGGCGGATTTGCGGTTGTGGAACCAGAGCGACTCGACATGCCCTTCGCTCCACCGCGCCGCGTCGGCGACCAGCACCCGGACCACGTCGGGGCGCTCGGCACTGAGGTCGGTCGTCTCTCCGGGGTCGCGGGCGACGTCGTACAGTTCCCACTTCGACGTCGGGCCGACCTTCACGACCTTCCAAGGGCCGCGGCGGACGCCGACGTTGCCGAACCCGCGGAAGTACCTGACCGCTTAGATCGGCGCCTCGTCACGGGCCGGGCGCCCGGACAGCAGCCCGTCCCACACGTCCACTCCCTCGAGCGGTTGGCTCGCGGGGACGTCCGCTTCGGCGAGGCGGGCGAAGGTGGGGTAGAAGTCGATCGCTGAGACCGGGTGCTCGTAGACGCGGCCCGCCGGCACCACGCCCGGCTGGTGCCAGAGCATCGGCACGCGAACGCCGCCTTCGTAGACGCTGCCCTTGCCCTGCTTCAGCGGCGTGTTGTCCGCCCCGGCCCCCAGCTTCCCGCCGTTGTCGCTCAGGAAGACGATCAACGTGTTCTCGAACTCGTCGGCCTCTCTTAGAGCCGCGACCAACTCCCCGACGCCGCGGTCCACGGCGTACACCATCGTTGCGTACGTTCGGCGGTCCTCGTCCTCAATATGCCCGAACAGGGCGAGGTCATCCTTCGCCTCCAGCGGCGTGTGCGGGGCGTTATAGGAGAGATACAGGAAGAACGGGGCGTCGCCCGCGGCGGACTCGGTCACGAACTTGGCCGCCTCGCGGGAGAAGGCGTCGGTCAGATATTCCGTCTCGCGGACCTCCTCCCCGTTGCGTTCCAGCGGAAGAATATAGTCGTTGAACGTCTGGGCCCCGTTCGCCTTCTGCCGTTCGTAGATCGGCCGGTAGCGGTTCGGAAAATAGGCGTGGCCGCCGCCGAGGAAGCCGTAGAACTCGTCGAACCCGCGGGCGTTCGGGTGGTAGGGGGCGTCGATCCCCATATGCCATTTGCCGACGACGCCGGTCCGGTAGCCGGCGGTCTGCAGCGTGGTCGCAACGGTCGTTTCGCCGGGCGGCAGGCCGAGGCGGTTGTATTCCTCGATGCCCTCCCCCGCGTTCGGCAGGTTGTATGGCCCGCCGAACAGGTGCGGGTACCGTCCGGCCATCAGCGCCATGCGGCTGGGCCCGCAGAACGGGTGGGCGACGTATCCGGAACTGCAGACCGTTCCCCCGGCGGCGAGGGCGTCGAGGTTCGGCGTTTTCACGTCCTCCCCGCCGTTGAAGCCGACGTCAGCGTAGCCGAGGTCGTCGCAGAAGATCAGCACGACGTTCGGCCGCTCGTCCGCCCGGCCGACGGCGGCGGACAGCAGGGCGAGCGGCAGGGCGAGCAGCCGAGCCGCGGCGGGGAGCATGTTCATGGGCGTTGAGGGGCGAGCGTCTTGAGAGATACAGCCTTCAGCAATCTCGATCCGCCGTCAGTAGCCCGGCGGTCGGCCGGCCTCGAAGAGCCGCCGCACGGCGTCCCCGGACAGCGGCGTCCGGTACACGGCCAGTTCGTCAATGACGCCGTTGAGGTTGCGGAGGGCGAACGCGGGCGACTTGCGAAACGGCTGGCCCCAGTTGCCGAGCTCCGCCGGGCCGATCCGCAGCGTTTTCACCAGCATGTCCGCCGGGATCGCTTCGTCGGCGACGAGTTCTCCGTCCACGTACTGCCGCACGCGGCCCGCCGCGGGGTCGTAGACCGACGCGAGGTGGAACCACCGCCCGCTCTTGGACAGATCCCACAGCGGCGGGGTGAGGTAAACCTTGTGCAGGCCGGCGTCGCGGACCATGCGGCCCTCGACTTTGCTGAAATATTCCACCTCCGCGGAGTCGTCGGCCATCACGCTGAACATCAGCCGGCCGTCGTCGCGGATCTGCCAGTGCGGCTCCCCGTTCTCGTACCCGTCCGCCATGAACAGGGCGTTGTACCGGCGGTCGAGCCCGTCGATTCGAACCCAGCAGCTCAGTGAGAGCGCCGGGAACTCCCCGTCCAGCACCGTCCGCACGCGGGCGCCGGGCCGCTCGAACGACAGCCCCGCGGACGCCTCCCCAAACCGCCCCTCAGTCTTCGAGACCATCCCCACCAGGGCCCCGTCGCCGGTTCCGTCCGCCGGCCCCTTGCCGGCCGCGGCGTTCGGCAGGACGCGGTCGAAGCCGCCGGCGGCGATCGGGTAGTAGGCGATCAACCTAGCGTCGTCAGCCCGCTCGGCCGCGGCGGACTGCCAAGCGGCGAACCGGCGGCGGGCGTCGACGGCCCGCTTCGCCTCCAGATCCGCCGCGGCAAGCCACGTCCCGCCGCCCCGAGGCTTCATGCCCTCGCCCAGCCAGACGCTCTGCCCGGTCGTCAGCCGCGACTTCCCGCCTCCGTGCGGCTGCGGACGGAGTTCGATCTCGCCGTCCAGCACTTCGGCGAAGGTGCCCCCGTCGGAGACCTCCAGGGCGAAGGTCGTCCCTAGGTCGAACACCTCCGTCTCGGCGGTCCGCACCGTGAACCCCCGGGCCGCGGGCGGGACGTCGGCCCGCATACGGCCCCGGTGCATCCGCAAGGCCCAGTCGGAGTCGACGACCAACGACGCCGGCCCCTCGACCACGACCGTCGCCCCGCAAAAGAAGTCGATCTCCAAGAGGCCGGAGTCGATCGCGACGGGGCCGGCCGGCAGCAGGTCGCCGCCGCGGTAGGCCGGGGCGTCCTCCGCCCAAGTCACGTCGACGGCCCGCCGCAGGGCGGCGTGCCCGACAACGGTCTCCTCCGCCGCGACGTCCGCCGCGGTGACTCCCCCGGCGTCCGCGAGGCCGCCCCCGGGGCGGCTGAAGAACAGCGCCAGCGGGGCCGCCGCGAGGACCGCGAGCGCCGCCGTCGCCCACAGAACCGCCTGCCGCCGCCGCGGGGCGGGCGGGGGAACGGCGGCCGGCGTGCTGGGCGCCGTCCCGTCGGCCGCCGGTCCGGCGGCGATCTCTTCGAGCGTGTGCGTGAGCCGCGAGACCCGCAGGTAGTACTCCACCACCGCCGGGTCGCGGCGGAGCGCCTCCTGCAACGCCTGAAAGTTCGCCGGGGAGATCGTGCCGTCCACCGCTTCGAAGCAGCGGCGATGGTCCTTCGGGCTGACGCCGGACGGGGAGTCCCCCCCCGGGGGGGCTGGGGAGTCGGTCATCTCAAGTTCTCCCGGACAATCGTGTTTCGACGCATGTGAGTAGGCCCGCCCGGAGCCGTTCGAGTTTCGAGTAGAGCCGGCGGGCCTTCTCCCCGGTCTCCGCGGCAATCTTGGCGACGGAGTCGCCCGCGGAGTGCACGCTGAGCAACAGCCGCCGGGATTCCTCGGCCATCGCCGCCAGGCAGGCTTCGACGGCGACCCGCTCCTCCCGGGCCGCTTCCTCGGCCGCGGTCGCCGCGTCGGCCAGTCGGACGAGGACGTCCGCGTCGAACACCAGCCGGCGGCGTTTCGCGTCCCGGAGGTGACTCAGGGTCTTGAACCGGGCGACCACGAAGGCCCACCGGCGAAAGTCGGTTCGCGGGTCGTCGCCGCCGGCGTCGAACTCCGAGAACTTGTGCCAGCACTCCAACGCGACGTTCTGCATCACGTCGTCCAACCCCTCTCCGCCCGGCAGCAGCGACCGCACGAACCGCCGCAACGCCGGCTCGTTATGCGTGAGCAGGCTCACGAACAGGTCGTACTGACGATCACAGGACGGGCGGGGCGAGGACATTGCGGGGCTTGGAGGCGACAGTTCATTCCGCGGCGGGAACGGTTTCCGAACGGGAGCTGAATTTCTTGCTCGAACTCTCGCCCGCCGGCGGCCGGTCGGGGCCGCCGGCGGGACGGAGGCCGTCGGTCAGAACTCGTCGACCACCTCGCCGCCGGCGCGGCTGCCGAGGGCGCCCCAGACGCCGTAGTTGCTGCGACCGCTGCGTTTGGCGTTCAAGGCGCCGTTCTTGCCGGCGTCGATCGTCTCGGAGATGAACCGGACCGACCCGTCGCCCAGGCACACCTGCACGCCGCCGGTGTGGAAGCTGCCGGCGGAGATCACGCCGTTGCTGCCGTCCCAGCCGGACTGCAGACAGCTCGGGCCGTTCGGCG
>NZ_JBINJD010000190.1:0-8959 GCF_043951915.1 Alienimonas sp. DA493
TGGCACTCCAGCAGCCGGGCGGCGGCGCGGGCCTGCTGGACGGCGGGGGCCACCAGGGAGATCAGCACCGCGATGATGCTGATGACCACCAGCAGTTCGATCAGCGTGAAGCCCCGCCGCGCCGCGGCGAGGGGTCGGCGGGGGCGGGGGATGTTCATCGGATCGGGGCCTCGAGCGAGCAGGGGAGGGAACGTCGGGAAGGGGGTGGTCGAAACGGCGGAACGCCGCCCGCATTCTACCGCAAAACGCGTGCCATGCCGGGCGATTCCCCCAAGGCGCGGCGTTCGGCGGGGGAACCTACTGAATCCGCTGGCGGTGAATGACCAGCTCCTGCCAGGGGAACTTCACGCCGCCGGAGAGCGCGTCCCGGGCGAAGCTGTAGGACCCGGTATCCGGCAGATGGTCCGCCCGCAGCAGGGCGGGGACCTGGGAGCGGTCGATCAGGAACGCCGCCCGGTAGGAGGGCGACCGCTCCTGTTTCGCCCCGATCCGCACGATCCGCTGCCGGCCCGCGGGGGAGTCCGGATCCGACCCGTCCAGATCGGACCGCCGCAGTTCCCGGGCGTGGAAGAAGTCGACCTGCATCCAGCAGAGAAACAGATTGCTGCGATGTGTTGCAGAATTCAACACCTTGCCCAGGACCTGATAGCGGGTGGTGAAGTCCAGGTCGGGGCGGGTGGGGTCCGGAGCGATGCCGGCCGCCCCCACGCCGAAGAAGGCCCGGGGCAGGTCGGCGTCCGGGGCGGTCTGCCCCGAGAGGTCGGGCCCGTTGATCCACGACGTATTCGACCCCGGCCGGAGCCGCAGCGGGGTGTGCTGGATCGCGTCCCGCAGGGCGCGGGGGTTCGTGCCGATCGACCGCGTCGGGGCGTGATAGCCGGTGAACAGGTGCCCGTCGCGCCCGCCGCCGGCGGCCAGCCCCCGCGTCGCCAGGCCGGGCAGCGCGGCCCGTGGGCCGAGGGCGCCCCACGCGCCGGGCAGGGCGATCGGGTCGAGCCCGTCGCGGGAGAGCAGCAGGGACCGGTAGAAGTCGCCGTCCGCCAGCCCGCTGTTGCCCGCCACCGTCGGATTGATCGCCGGCAGCGCCGGATAGGCCGGCACGGCGGCGAACGGGTTCTGCTGCGGGGCGCCGTGGATCCGCTCGTCGTCCAGCAGGCCGGCCAGCACGTGCGGGTGCCGCAGCGTGTTGAGGTTCAGCTTGGCGGCGGTGCGGTAGGCGCCGAGGTCGAAGGCGCCGTCCATCTCCAGCCGGCCGGTCGGGCCGACGCGGACGGTGCCGGGGGCGGCGTCGGCCATCATTTCCGCGGTGCGGCGGGGCGTATCGACGTACTGCAACAGGCGGTACCAGGAGTTGTGCCGGGCGTTGGTCGTCGCGTTGCCGTCGACGTGGTCCTGCCAGGGCACGCGGCTGACGTCCGGGTAGAGCAGCCGCGATCCGGCGACGTTGAGCCGGTTCAGGACCGCCGCGTTGGGGCCGCCGTCCTGTGCGTTCTGCGGGGTCGGGTCGTGCCCGAGCCCGGTTTGGCGGGCGGAGGGCAGGGCGGAGACGTCGATCCCGTCGTACTCGAGGAAGTCCGTTTTCGTCCCGCCCCCGTCCGGCCCGAACACGCGGTCGTCGCGGGACATCAACCCGGTGAGGTGCTCCGCGTCGTACAGCGGCACGCCGATGAGGTCGGCGGGGTTGGCGAACGGGCGGTCGAAGTGCGGCTGCCACAGATCGAACGGCCGAGCTTCTTCGCCCCCGGGCCGCCGGGGGCTGTTGCGATCGTGCCCGCCGATGCTGTTGAACATCTGCTCCCGCACGGCCTGGGCGTCGGCGTTCTCGCTGGCGGCGAGCAGGGAGCCCTCGTCCGCGACGGTCCCGCGGTTGAAGCCGGGCAATTCGCTGGCCCGCAGCAGCGGCCGACGCCGCACGCGGGAGGCGACCTTCGGCCCGCGGTTGTCGCCGCCGGCGCCGGTCACCGGGCCCTCCTGGTCTTCGTCCTGGAAGTGGGCGATGAAGGCGGCGGTGTCGTCCTGCTTGTACACGTCCAGACGGGTCGTCAGGGCCCGCATCCGGTCGACGGTGATCCAGGGATTGTCGCGGTCTTGGTCCTCGTACCGCGTCGGGTCGGCCGTCGGGTCGGCCGTTTTCGGCTGCCGCAGCGGGTTCAGGCGGGTCTGGAGCAACACCTCCACCACCGGCGGGTCGGTTTTGGCGGCGTCCCGATCGCTGATCTCGAACAGGCCGGAATCCGGCAGCGGGTTGGCGTCTTCGTGAAGGGTCGTGGCCGCCAGCGTCTCGCCGTTGATCGTCTGCAGCCGGAAGGTCGGGTTCGCGGCGTCGGTCCCGGGAACCAGCGTGTCCAGAATTTGCGCCGGGTTGTTCGGGTTCACGTCCCGCAGCACGCTCGCGGGGTCGGTCTGAACGGCGTTCGACGCGAAGCCCAGCGGGGCGAGGTTCAGCCAGTTCGCCCCGTCCGTGGCGGTGTCCGCGGCGCCGGTGGACTCGCTGTCCGTGAAGTTCACCCGGATCCGGCTGCGGGGGTCGGTCGCGGCGGCGGTGCCGGCGCTGGCGTAGTCCTTATCGGCGCTGGCGATGGTGAAGTAGGGGCGGTCCGCCGACACGTGGCCGGCCCGCGGGATGATCGCCCGCCCCTCGATCTGCACGGCCTGACTCGGTTGGTCGCCGTCCGCGACGCCGTCCGCGAACTGCCGGTCGTCGCGGGGGTTCCGGACCACGATCCGCCAGTTCTCGCCCGGGGCGGGGGCGTTCGGGGCCGAGCCGAGCGCCGGGTTCCGGGCGAAGTTCAACTCGCCCACGCCGGTGTACACCAGCTCGGCGAAGATGAAGTCGTGCGGCTCCTGGTCGTTCCACTCCGTCAGCCCGTGGTTGGCCGGGGAGTCGTCGCCGGCGTCGCCCGGCGTCCCGTTCTGATCCATCGCCCAGGCGAGGTTCACCAGCACCTCGGAGAGGGCCAGGTCCTGCCGCTCCACGCCGGCGACCACGGCGCCGCCGGCCGCGTCGATCTCGTTTTCGGTGAAGGTGTAGGCGTCGTCCAGGGCGGTGTAGCCGTTCGACAGGTCGGTGTCGTAGACGAACAGCGTGCGGACGGGATCCTCGTCGACGGCGTCGACGATATTGACCGCCAGTTGGGCGTACTCGCGGAGTTGGTCGTCGGTGTAGGCGCCGGTGGCCGTGAAGTTCTTCGCGGGGGCGGCCGTGTCCACCCCGCCGACCACGCACAGCAGCACGTAGAGGTCCCGGGCGAGGTTCTGCCGATCCCGGCGGGCGTGCCACTCCTGGGCCTGAAGCAACCGCCTTTGATCGGCGGCGTTCCGAGAAGCGAAGTCTGCGGGAAAGTCCCAAGTCATCAGGCCGTTGCCCGCGCCGATCGTGGCGCTGCCGGGGCCTTCCTGGGTGGCGTGTTGCAGCCGCAAATCGGAGATCCCGAACCGCGGGGTCGGGTTGCCGGTGGGCGAATCGTATCCGCCCGTCGCCGCCGCCGGGTGCCCGACGGGAGCGCGGACCGCGTCGGCGCTCAGGCCGATCGGGTGCGGGGTGAGGTTGCGGATGCGGATTTCGCCCAGGCCGTAGCGGGGCTCGCCGGCGCCGTTCACGAGCGGGTCCAGCTTCCCGTCCGCCGGAACGTGGGACGCATTGTTCCGTACGTCGCGATGCGTCCGGGCGTTGCTGTCGAAGAGCGAGTCGCGAGGATTGGTCACGCGCTCGACCACGCCGTTGAAGCTCAGTTTGCGGACGAGTTTCCGCAGCGCCCGACGGTGACCGGCGTTCGTCGTCGGGGCGTTGATCCCCCCGTGCGAGAGCGCCTCCCGAACTTCCTCCCGGAACGGGTCGTTCTGAGCGTAGTAATAGGCGCTGTTCGGCGTCGGCATCGCACCGTTGAAGTACGGCGGGAACACGCGACGCCCGCCCAGGGTTCCGTCCGGCGCGGAATATTCCCAGTTCCGATCGGCGGCGCCGGGGCTGCGGTTGGCGGGCGGCTCGAACGGGGCGGGGGCGGCGTTCACGTCGAAGCTCGCGGTGGTGAACCGGCGGCGGACGGCCTCGGCGACGGGGCTCCGTTCAAAGCTGACCGGGGCCAGCTGGAGCAACCGCGATTCCAGCGTGGCGATGCGGCGGTCCTCGTCCGTCATGTGCATCGCGACGGTCTCGGCCGGGCCGTAGATCGAGTCGCTCCGCTGGCCGTTGGCCTTCCGGAAATCGACGATCGTCTCTCCCGGATCATCCATTTCGGTGCGGGAGAACTGCCGCAGCGGGTCGCTGCCGCCCGCGGCGGCGCCGTACTGGGTCGGCACGGCGAAATTCACGTCCATCGTCCCGCCGACGTTCGGCGGGACGTTGCCGACGCTGCCGTTCGCGGTCGCCAGCGTGCCGACCGCGGCGCCGCCCTCCGCCGGCAGGGGATCCGTCCGCCCGCCGCCGGGCGCGGCCGGGGCGCCGTCGTTGGGGTTCGCGTCGTAGTCGCGGCCGTCGCGGAAGGTGGCGCCGGTCAGGTGGTCCCAGATCGTCCGGAAGGCTCCGACCGTGCCGGTCCGGTCCGCCGCCGTCCCCGCGAAGCCGAGGTTCGTCGCCTGCTGATAGACCGGGGTGACGGCGTTCAGCAGGGCCGGGAACCGCATCCGCACGCCGACGTCCGCCCGGGGGGCGCCGCCCTCGGAGGTGTCCGGCGTGGTCCGGGCGAGGAACAGCCGCGACAGGCCGTTCGCCACGTTCGTCATGATCGCGCTGCCGCGGCGGTCCAGGGGGACGCCTTCGGGGTGGGCGAAGACCGGCAGACCGCTGTTGGGCTGATAGGGCGTGCCCCCGCCGAACACCAAGCCGGGCAGCCGCCGGCGGAGCCCGTCGAAGCGGTCGCCGTTGTCGTCAGCGGCCGCGGCGTTCATCGGCGAAGCGCTCAGACCCGGGTACGGGAAGAACGCCGCGGCGTCCGTCACCGCGACGCCGGCCCGCGCGGCCCGGGAGACCCGGAACGTGCCCTCTTCCACCCGCCGCGGCTCCCCGTAGCGGCCCGTCAGCACCTCGTCCGGCACCCGCAGGCCCGACCCGTTCGGATCGGACCGGAACGAGGCCCGGCCGTGCAGCAGGAACCACCACTCCAGGTTCCGGCTGCGGGCGGCGTCGCCGTCCCAGGTCCCGCTGGTCAGGTCGTAGAACCGGGTGAACGCCTCGATTTGTTCGGCGCTCGCGCCGTCGACGGTGTTCAGGCCGCTCAGCCCGTGCTGCGGGTTGACCTCGTCCCGGGTGGAGCCGGGCCCGCTCTGGGAGATCGGCGTGGTCACGAACGACGCGTCCGTGCCGAAGAAATTCTGGCCGTTCAGGTTCAGCGCGTCGCCGACGCCGTCCCCGTCGGCGTCCGCGAAGGCGCCGTAGGAGTTGCCGTGGGCGTTGAGGTTAAACAACGCGTCCATGTCCACGACCTTGAACGCCCACATCGGCACGAAGGAGCTCACGCCGTCCCCCAGCCGCTGCACCGGGTAGCCGAGGTCCAACCAGAGGGCGTCGAGGACGCCGTCGTTGTCCGGGTCGGCGTCGTAGGCGTAGGCGGCGGCGGCGCTGGCCGCGGCGTCGTCGCCGCGGCCGACGCGCCACAGCGGTTCGCGGTCGACGTTCAGGTCCAGCGGGGGCACGTAGCTGGGGTCGTTCGCGTTGACCGGTCCCAGCGCGCCGGCGCCGACGACGTAGCCGTCGCCGTCCACCGGGGCGACGTCGGGGTATTCCGCGGTCACGAACCGGCGGGCCCAGATCGTGTCTTCGAACGCCACCACGGCGTTGCCCGGGTTGCCGGGTTCGGCGGCGACGGCCCGCCGCTGGAGGTGCGGCCGCATCACGAACGGCAGCGTTTCCGGTTCCGTGTACCACGGGTGCACCGGATCGCCGGCGCCCAGATCGGTCCACTCGCCGGCGTCGGGGTCGGCGAGGTAGTCGCCGGACACGATCCGGTTCCGCAGCAGTTGGGGGCGGTGGAACGAGGGGATGACTACCCGCCGCCCGGTGACCGGCTCGACCCAGTCGTAGGACAGGAAGGCGTTGTTGAGGTCCGGATAGGTGTAGTCCGCGTCCGGGGCGGGGAAGTTCGCCGGGTCGATGAGGGACCGCAGGAAGGCGGCGAGGTTGTCGCGGTCGGCGTCGGTGCCGAAACTCTCCGGCTGCGACCCCGGGGCGAGGTTCATCCGCAGCGCGAACCCGTTATTCGGCTGGGGCGAATCGACCACGCCGTCGCGGTTCAGGTCCAACGCCGGCCGGCTGTTCGCCGGGTCCCACACCGTGCCCACGCCGATGCCGTTGAAGGGGGTGAGGTCCGCCCCCATCATATTGGCCAGCAGCGAGTGCCGGCCGCCATAGAGCACGCTGTCGGGCCGGCGGTCGTCCGGGGCAGCGATGAGCTGTTCCAAACCCTCGTTAAAGAAGACGTTGGGGTCGGTCTCGACGATCTTGGCCGACTCGGTGAAGTACCGGCTGTTCTCCTCCTCCTGCATGGTGAGGGTCAGGAACAGGAACCCCAGCAGCATCAGGGCGCCCAGCAGGGCGATCACCACCACGATCACGGTGCCCCGGCGGGCGGCGGGAGCCGTCGGCGGGGACGCGATGCGGGGCGGGCGGGGTCGGCGGCGGGCGATCATGGGGTTGCCGGAGTCGGCGGGGGGGAAGGCCCGGAACGGGCCGTGAAGGGTTCGCGGGGGGCGGGGGGCGGGCTAGTCCACCAGGCTGTGCCGGTAGGACTCCTCGCGCATCCGGTCGCTGCCCACGTCGTAGTACCGGACGGTGATGCGGACGGCCCGCAGCGGCTTCTCGTCGTCGCTGCCCAGGTATCCGATCTCGTTCGGGTCCGGATAGCGGGCTGTCGCGCCCAGGGCGGTGTCGGCGTAGCCGTCGCCGTTGTCGTCGACGGCGTTCCCGCCGGCCGGGGAATACAGCGGCAACTGAGCGATGTCGCCGTTCTCGAACGCATCCAGCAGCGCCGGGGTGGAGGTCTCGCCGGACAGGTCGTCGTACACCAGCCCGCCGGCGGCCCCGCTCAGGGACAGGTCGGGGGCGATCGGGTTCCCGTCGAAGTCCCGCGTCGGCACGCCGACGTCCCCGCCCAGCGGGTTCCTCAGCGGCCGGTACGGCGGCGGGTAGGGCCGTTCGACGGTCACCTCGACAGGATCGTCCGTCGACGGATCGCCGTCGCCGTCCACGTACCCGCGGCCCATCAGCCGCATCCCGGGGTGCCAGGTGTCGAACCGGTTGCCGAACGGGTGCAGCAGGCTGATGCCGTCGGAGAAGTCGCCGTCCTGATCCGGGAGGCCGTCGCCGTCGAAATCGATCGCGGCGTCCCCGGTCGGGGTGAGCGGGAGGAGCCGGTCCCGGTGATAGTCGCCGGCGACTTCGAGTTCGTCCGTGACCGGCCGGCCGTCGATCCCGAACAGGTTCAGCGTCTTGACCGTGCGGTTGTGCCCCAGGTCGGCGAAGTCGCCGAGCGCGTCGTCGTACACCTCCACGTCGAAGCCGTGGACGTTTGTCATCAGGATCTCTTCGCCCCGCCGCAACGCCGACCCCCGCCGCGGGTACGGCGGGCTGGGCGGCTCGAACCAGGGGGCGACGTCGGCGAAGCTCGAGGTGTCCGCCGTCCCGTCGCCGTCCCGGTCCAGCAGGTTCGCGGCGAAGTAGGGGTGTTCGGCCCGCGACCCGGGCGCGGCCCCGGGCAGGAGGAAGGCGGGGGAGGACTGCTCCCGGGCGGAGTACTGCCCGAGGAATAACCCGGCCCACTCGCTGTCGACGAGGTTTCCGTCGGCGTCGAGGGACAGCGTCGGCCCCAGGGTCTTCCGCGTGAACTCCCGCGGCCGCCCGTAGGAGCGGGCGGTGGTGGGGCTGAGCGGGTCGAACGGCCAGACGCCGGCCCCGGTCCGCAGGTGCGGTACGCCGAGGGCCTTTGGCAGGCGTTCCCCGCTCCCCTCAAGCCACTCGCCGCCGGTCACGTTGTCCAGCGTGGACTCCGCGTGGAACCGCGGGCCGAGCTGACTCGGATCCGGGTGGCGGTAGGCGGCGTAATCGAACGCGGCCCGGAAGCTGCCGCTCGGCGGCGTCCAGTTGTCCGCGTTGCCGTCGCCGTCCGCGTCGAACAGCGCCGGATCGGTGTCCGCCTCGCGGACCAGTTCGACGCTGCGGATCAAGTTCGTGCCCCGCAGGTAGAACGACACGACGGCGTAGGTGGACACGCCGACCCCGTCCAACCCCGTCAGCGCCGCCTGCCCCGCCGGATTGGCGACCAGATTGCTGCTGCTGAGCTTCTCGTCGCTGGACGGCTGCTGGACGTTCAACACGTCCGTCGCCGGCTGGTCCGCCGCGATGTCCCCGGATCCGCTGTAAACCTGCGCGTCGGTCGTCAGCACCGCCGCCCGGCCCCGCACGGGGGAGAAGTCAATGTCCCCCCGCCGGGTGCGTTTGCGGGCGTCGGTGGTGAACGTGAGGCGGTCGTCGGTGTCGCTGTCCGGGTCGTTCTCGCTGATCGAGAAGATCCCGCGGCGGCGGCGGGGCTCATAGTCTGCGGAACTTGTCTCCGTGACCGCGGCCTTGTGCAGCGGGATGCCGCTTGCAGGGTTCACATCACTCGTCTGGAAGACCGGCCCGCTCACGGTGCCTTCCACAACCTCCTGTTCCGGCCCCCAACCGGCGACGTCGTTTCCGGACACCGAAATCGGCACGCCCGCCGCGTCGACCGGCACGTATCGCAGCGTCGCCCCGGGGAACGGCACGACGCGCTCGAAGGTGCGGGCGTCGAGGTCCTGCCCGAGGCGGTTGGACAGCAGCCGGCTTTTCTGGTCGTTCGAGGCCATGCCCTTCCGGGTGGAGACCGTCTCCGTCGCCAGCCCGAACACCTGGGCGAACAGCGCCATCATCAACAAGACCAGCGTCACGCTGATCAGCATTTCGATCAGCGTGAAGCCCCCGCGGGCCGCGGCGGACCCGCGGCCC
>NZ_JBINJD010000191.1:0-8794 GCF_043951915.1 Alienimonas sp. DA493
GCCGCGTTCGATCAGCCGGCGGGCCGTCAGGCACTGCTTGCCGAAGGTTTTGGTTTCCTTGCGGTCCAGGCCGTAGAGGGCGCGGGTCTCGGCGGTTTCGGCGGCGAGGTCCACCGCCTCCGGCACGTCGGCCTGCATGCGGAAGGCGAGTTCGTAGCCGGCGGTGCGGGCGGCGAGGCGGGGGTCCTCGTCGGCGGCGGGGTGGCCGGCGTTCAGGGCGGCCAGTTCGTCCAGCATCCGTCGCTGGTGGTCCCGGCTGCGGTGCGGCGGGGCGTCGAGGTCCAGGATCGGCGAACCGACCGGCCGCAGCCGCGTGCCGCGGTACTCCGGCGGCAGAAAGCCGTTCGACCAGTTCCCGGCGCCGCCCTGCGGGGCGGCCAGCTCCGTCATCACCACGTAGCTCGGCAGGTTCTCGTTCAGGCTGCCCAGGCCGTAGTTCGCCCAGGCGCCGACGGCCGGGTCGGCGCCCAGTCGGCTGCCGGTGTTCATGTGGAACAGGGCCTCCGGGTGGTTCAGCGACTCCGCCTGCAGGCCCCGGTAGTTGCACAGCTCGTTCGCCACGTCCGGGGCGGCGAGGTGCTCCCAGCGGTCGCTCATCCACAGGCCGTTGTCGCCGACCTGCCGGGCGCCGAACGGGCTGCCGACGTAGAACCGCTCCCCCGTCGCCAGGCCGTCGGTGCGGGTCGACTCCGTTTTGTGCAGCCGGTTGAGCGTGGGCTTGGGGTCGAAGGTGTCGACCTGGCTCGGCCCGCCCTCCATGAACAGCATGATCACCCGCTTGGCCTTCGGCGGGTGCATCGGCTTCGGCTTGGCGTCCGCCGGGCCGACGTTCGCCGCCCCGCCCTCGCGGGCCAGCAGGTCCGTGAGGGCCACCGCCCCCAGCGAGGCCCCCAACCCGCAGAGGGTCTGACGGCGGGTGAGCAGTCCGAGGTCGGGACGGGGCATCACGGGGTTCCAGTTGGGGGCGGGACGGGGCGAAAGAGAGCGGACAAACGGGCGCGGCGGCCTATTCCACGTAGGCGAACTCGTTGCTGTTGAAGAGCAGCAGGCAGACGTCGGCGAGGGCTCGCTGCGCGGGGGGCAGGTCCGCCGGCTTCACTCCCGGGTCGTAGGCGGCGAAGGTCGGCAGGATCTCCTCGTACTCGAACGGCTCCCCGGAGAACTCCTCGACCAGCGACCGCGTGATGCGGGTCGGGTACGTCGGCGGTTCCGGCATGCGATGGGCGTGCTCCTCGGCGGCGACGGCGAGGAAGTCCGCCAGCCGCTCCCGCTCCGCCGCGGTCGCCGGGCGGTTCAGCGCCAGTTCGAACGCCCGGTCCACCGCCTCGGGGCCGTGCAGACCCTCGTCGGCGATGCGGGCGGCCGTCGCGGCGGCCCGGTCGTTCGCCGCGTCGCTGTTCAGCAGGGTGAACGCCTGCGGCACGGTCGCGGCGGTCTCCCGCAGTTCGCAGGAATCGTTCGGGCCGGGCTGGCCGAAGGTCTCCAGCAGCGGGTCCGCCTGACCGCGGACGAGGTAGGCGTAGATCGTGCGGCGGTTGCGGACCTCCGGCTCCGGCGACGGCTGGTAGGCCGGGGCGAGGGAGAACTGCAACATCCGCGGTTGCAGCGCGACCTCCATGTTTATCTCCGGCCGGACCGGCAGCCCGCCGGCCGACGGTTCCAACTCCCCGGAAACGGCCAGCATCGCGTCCCGCAGTTCCTCCGCGGAGAGCCGGCGGCGGGGGAACGCGGCGAGCAGCCGGCCGGCGGGGTCGGCGGTCTCGATGGCGTCCGGGTCCTGGTGGCGGGTGCTGCGGCGGTAGGTCTCCGACAGCATCAGGCCCCGGTGGAGCCGTTTGAGCCGCCACCCGCCGGCGACGAAGTCCGCCGCCAGCCGGTCCAGCAGTTCCGGGTGAGTGGGTTTCCCGCCCTTCGCGCCGAAGTTGTTGCCGTTCTCCGCCAGCGGGACGCCGAAATGCCAGCCCCACACCCGGTTCACGAAGGACCGGGCCGTGATCGGGTTCGCCGGGTCGGCAATCCAGCGGGCCAAGGCCAGCCGGCGGTCGTCGACGTCCTCGGGCAGCAGGTAGTCGTCCGTCCCCGGGACCGGCAGCCCCGCGGCGCTGAGCACCCCCGGCTTCACCGGCTCGCCCGGGGCGTCCAGGGCCCCGCCCTCAAGAATAAAGCACTCCGGCGGCTCGGTTCCGAACGCCTTTTTATCGATCCGCAGCTTGCGGGCTCCGTTCCAGGCCAGCTTGGCGGAGCCGGCGTTATAAACACTTTGGGCCATCGGCTCGAACCGCTCCAGCCGGCGGGTCCAGATCCAGACGTCCTGCTCGCGGACTTTTAATTCGCCCTGCTCCGCGGTTGTCAGGCCGACGTGGCGGGGCGGCTTCTGTTCGTCCCGCAGGTCCTTGCGGGCGTTCGGGTCGAGGTAGGGCAGGTCCCGCTCCGCGAACCAGGCGCGGGCGGCGGTCTCCTGCTTTTCCAGGAGCGCGTCCCGCCGCTCGGTGGCGAAGGCGAGCATCTTCTCCACATGGGCCCGCTCCTCCTCGAACCGTTCCCGGTTCTCCTCCGGCAGGAAGGGGACCGGCCGTTCGACCGGGTGCGTCGTGCTGAAGGCGGCGTAGAGGCGGTAATAATCCCGGGTGGGCAGCGGGTCGAATTTGTGGTCGTGGCACTTCGCGCACCGCATCGTCGTGGACAGGAAGGCCTGCCCGGCGACGTTCACCAAGTCGTCCAGATAAATCTGCCGGGCCTCCTCCTCCTTGATCATCGCGTTGTCCCACGGGCCAAGCCGCAGGAAGCCGCTGGCGACGATCTGCTCCGCCTCCTCCGGCGTATAATCGCCGGACAGTTGGGCCTCCCGCACGGCCGCCTCGTCGCCGGTGCGCTCGAGGACGGAGGCGTCCGCCAGTTCGTCCCCGGCGAGCTGTTCGAGCACGAACTCGTCGTAGGGCTTGTCTTCGTTGAACGCCCGGATCACGTAATCGCGATAGCGCCACATGTTGGAGCGTTCGAAGTCGTTGCTCATCCCGCCGGTGTCGGCGTAGCGGGCGACGTCCAGCCAGTGCCGGGCCCACCGCTCGCCGTAGGCCGGGGAAGCCAGCAGCCGGTCGATCAGCCGCTCCCACGCCCCGTCGGGGTCGCGTTGATGATCGGCGAGGAAGGCGTCGGTCTGCTCCGGCGTGGGGGGCAGGCCGGTCAGGTCGAAGCTCGCCCGCCGCAGCAGGTCCCGGGCGGTCGCGCGGCCGGCCGGTTCGAGGGCCGCCTCGGCCAGCTTCGCCCCGACGCGCTCGTCCACGAACGCGGCGAGGGCCTCGGTCGACAGCGGCTCGTCCGCCGCCGGCAAGGGTTGAAGGTGCCAGAGGTCCGCCGGGGCGTAGCGGCGGCCGGTCCACGCCTCGGACTGCCCGCCGCTGGTGGCGACCAGCCGCCCGTCGGCCGTTTCGACCGCCTCGCGGTCCCGCTTCCGGATGCGGTTCCGGGTCTTTTCATCCGGCCAGACGGCCCCGTCGGCGATCCAGCGGCGGACGGCGGCGACCTCTTTGTCGGAGAGCCGGTCGGCTTCCTTCGGGGGCATCTCGTAGGTGGCCCAGGTGATCGCGTCCATCAGCGTTCCCCCCGCGGGGTCGCCGGGGACGATCGCCGGGGAGCCGCTCTCCCCGCCGGCCAGCAGGGACTTCAGCGAGTCCGTCCGCAGGGCGCCGCCGGGCTCCTCGGCGTCGGCGCCGTGGCACCCGCCGCAGCGGGTCTCCAACAGCGGGAGGACCGTCAGGGTGAAATGCGTTTCGGGGTCCGGCTCCGCGGGCCACGCCGCGTCCCCGTCGTCCGCCGCGGCGGGCGACGGCGTCAGGGCGAGGCCGCACACGACGGCGACGGCGAGCAACGGCGGTCGGACGGCGTCAGCGCGCATCAGGCGTTCCCTGGGTGAAGAGGTCGCGGATCTCGGCGGCGGAGAGCGGGGCGGCGAACGCCGCGGTCTCCCCAATCCGGCCGTTGAAGTTGCGGACGGTGAACTCCGGGTCCGTGCGGTAGACCGGCTCGGTCCAGTTGCCGATCGTCGCCCGGCCAACCCGCACGCGCTCCGCCGCGTCGCGGACCGCCGGGGCGAGGGCGTGTTCGCTGACCGGCTCGCCGTCGACGTAATGCCGGACCTCCCCGGCGGCCGGGTCGAGGGTCACGGCCAGCATCATCCAGCGGCCGCTGCGGGCCGGCGTCCAGACCGGCGGGGAGAGGAACTTGGTTTCGGCCCGCGGGTTCGCCTCGCGGTCGGCGTCGGGCAGTTTGAGGGAGAAGAACAGCCGCCCGTCGCGGAGCAGTTGCCAGTGCGGGGAGCGGGCCCGGTGGCCGTCGGAGAGCAGCAGGGAGTTGTAGTCGCGGTCGAGGCTGCCGATCCGCACCCAGCAGAGCAGCGTGAGCCCCGGGCTCTCGCCCTCCACGGCCAGCCGCACGCGGCTGCCGGGCCGGCTGACGTCCAGCGCCCCGCCAGCCCGCTCCCAGCGGTCCGGGGCCGGCTCGGCGGCGACCACCGTGCCGTCCGAGGCGGTGAGGCCCCGGTCCGGCGTGCGTTCGGCGAGGTTCGGGACGCCGCCGTCGGCCCCGGCGGCCGGGTCGTACCAGGCGATCAGCCGAGGGTCCTTCAGCCACCGTTCGCGGGCGGCTTCCCAACGGGTCAGCCGTTCGCGGCGGGCGTCCGCGAGGCGGCGGCGGGCGTCGTCCAGCGGGGCCGCCGGGAGCGCCGCGTCCTCGTCGGGGCGCACGGCGTCGGGGCTCCACCGCCACACCCCGCCCGGTTCGATTCGCTTCGTTTCGCCGGCCGCGCCCTTCTCGGACGGGGACAGCGTGACCGCCCCGTCCAGCACCCGCACGCGGACGTCCTCCGCGGCGCCCCCGGCCCCGGCGTCGACGGCGAACTCCGTGCCCAGGTCGACCAGTTCCCCGGCGGCGGTGCGGAGGCGGAAGCCCACCGCCGGCTCCGGCACGCGGGCCTGCACCCGGCCGGAGGCGACCGTCACCCGCATCGCGGAGTCGACCGTGAACGCCGCCGGCCCCCGCACCAGCAGCCGCACCCCGCTGAACAGTTCCAGGTGGGCGGAGCCGGATTCCAGCCGCAGCGGCCCGCCCGGGACGAGTTCCCCGGTGCGGAGGCCGGCGCCGGCCCACTGAGCGTCCTCCTGCCCGCTGACCACGCCGAAGCCGGACGCCGTCTCTTCCCCCGCGTCCGCGAGCGTCCCGCCGGCCGGTTCGGCGCCGTCGTTCCAGACCGCGGTGAACAGCGCCGCCGCGAGCAGGCCGGCCGCCGTCGCCAGCAGCGCCGCGGCGAACCGCCGCCGCGACCGCGTCTCGGCCGGGGGAGCCGCGGCGGGCGCGACTGGCGCCGGGGTCGGTTCGGCCCCGTCCGGCCGGACCGCTTCCTCCAGCAACGATTCCAGGGTGAGCCGGCGGTAGAGCCGTTGGCGGAACGCCGAATCGACGGACAGTTCCGCCTCCAGGGCGAGCAGGTCCGCCTCGGTCAGCGTGCCGTCGACGAACCCCTCGAGCAGCATCGCCCGGTCCGGCCCGTCGGGCGGCGGCGTCGGCGCGTTCGGATTGTTCATCGTCCGCCCCCCGTCACGCCGGCCAGTCGTCGTTCGACGCACTCCGCCAGCGCCGCCCGCAGGCGGTGCAGCGTGACCCGCAGCCCGCCGACGCTCCGCTTCACCCGGCCGGCGTACTCTGCGAGCGTCTCGTCCGCCCCGTAGCGGGCGACGAGCAGGTCGCGTTTCTCCGCCGGCAGGGCGCTCAAACAGGCCTGCAACGCTTCGGCCCGGTCGTCGACGCGGGGTTCGAAGGTCGCCAGCTCGTCCGCGACCGTCGCTTCCAGGTCGTCGGAGAACCGCAGCCGCTCCCGGGCCTCCCGTTTGCGGGCGGTGAGGACCTCGTATTTGAGGAGCGTCATCGCCCACGCCTTGAAGTCGGTGCCGGCCTGAAAGTCGGCCCGGCGCTCCCACAGCTTGGCGTTCGCCTGCTGCAGGACGTCGGCGGCGGCGGGGTGGCCGGGCATCAGCACGCGGAGGTAGGCCCTCAGGGAGAGCTGGGCGTCGGTGAGGAGGCGCACGAACTCCCCGTCGTCGGGCGGTCCGGCGGCGGGGTCGGTCATGGCGGTGCTCCCACAACGGAAAGGCGGAGAAACGGCGGGCGTTAGCGCCGAATCGGGCTTCGCCGAGAATCGCATGCCGCGTCGGCGGCCCGCGGCCCCGCGTGAGCGGGCGTTTCGTCGTTCGCTCCGTCGGCTGCGGGATTTGCGTTCCTGGATGGGTGCGGTCGCCGAGGGCGGCGCCGTACGTTGGGCGGGTCGGTTCACGTTTTCCGTTCCCGTTCGCTCTCGATGATCCGCCCGCTCACGCTTTGTTGTCTCGTTCTGAACGCTCATGCCGCCGCATTGGCGGGAGCGGGCGCCGGCGGTACGGCGGTCGACAAGCCGAACGTGCTGTTCGTCATGTCGGACGACCACGCCGCCCACGCGATCGGGGCGTACGGCGGTCGATTGGCGGGGCTGGACCCGACGCCGCACCTGGACCGCTTCGCCGCGGAGGGGGTGCGGTTCACGAACGCCTTTTGCGGGAACAGCATCTGCGTGCCGTCCCGGGCCACGTTGCTGACCGGGCAGCACAGTCACCACCACGGATTGCGGACGCTGGTGGGCGAACTGCCCGCCGAACGGCAAACGCTCGCCCGGTTGATGGGCGAGGCGGGCTACGAGACCGCGATGATCGGCAAGTGGCACCTCAAGGCGGAGCCGGCCGCCTTCGACCACTACGCCGTCCTCCCGGGGCAGGGGCAGTATCACAATCCCACGTTCCGCGTCCGCGGGCCGAAGGCTTGGCCGCAGAACACGTTTCAATTCAATCGATACGACGGAATTCACGTCTCCGACGCCGTCACGGAGCTGTCCCTGAAGTGGTTGAAAAACCGGAAGTCGGACAAGCCGTTCTTCCTGATGCACCACTTCAAGGCGCCGCACGACAATTTCCAGAACGCGGAGCGGTACGACTTCCTCTACGAGGACGCGGAGATCCCCGAGCCGCCCTCGCTGCGGAACCGGGAGGGGTTCGGCCCGCTGGGGAGGGCGCAGTACGGCACGTCGGTCGGCCCGCGGAACGTCCGTCGGAACATGGGCATGCACATGTTCGTCGACCAAGACCTGCCGCCGGAGCCGTACACGAGCGAGGCCTACCGCCGGTACCTGACGAAATATCTCCGCTGCGTCCGCGGCGTGGACGATAATTTCGCCAAGCTGATCGACCACCTCCGCGCGACCGGCGAGCTGGAGAACACGCTGATCGTCTACACCTCCGACCAGGGCTTCATGCTGGGCGAGCACGACCTGATCGATAAACGCTGGATCTACGAGGAGTCGCTGCGGATCCCGCTGCTCGTCCGCCTGCCGGAGTCTCTGCGGGCGACGCTGCCGGACGCCCCGGCGCCCGGCTCGACGGAGGAGGCGTTCGTGGGGAACGTGGACTTCGCCCCCACGCTGCTGGAGTTCGCCGGCGTGCCGACGCCGGACTCGATGGACGGAACCAGCTTCGCCCCGCTGCTCCGCGGGGAGGTCCAGGAGCGGCCGGCGGAGAGCTATTATCGGTACTGGATGCACATGACGCACCACGACGTGCCGGCCCACTACGGGGTGCGGACGCCGGAGGCGAAGCTCGTCTTCTTCTACGGCCTGCCGCTGGACGCCCGCGGCGCCCTGCCCAAACCGACGGAGCCGCACTGGGAACTGTACGACCTGCGGACCGACCCGGAGGAACAGCACAACGTCATCGCCGACCCGAAGTACGCGGCGCTGGCCCGCACGCTCCGCGAGCGCCTGGACGCCCTGCGGGAGGACGCGGGCGACACGGACGCGGCCTATCCCGACGTCGCCCGCCGCGCCGCCGCCAGTTGGCCGGTCGCCGAATGAAGGGCGTCTCTTCACGCGACGCGGGCGACGGGGCCAGATCCGCGACGAACGGTCGGCGCCGTTTGTCTGCGGCCGGTCACTTTGACGCCGCCTTCACGCGTCGTCGATAGCCGCCGGGGGTTTCGCCAGTTTCTCGCTTATAAACGGAGCTCAACATCTCTTTGTATTCGTAACCCGCCAACGGGGCGAGTCGCTCCAGAGGCAGGTCCGTTTCGGCGAGCAGCTGCCGTACCCGCGCGACCTGCGCCGCCGTGATCTCCTGGTGAATCGTGCGGCCGATCCCGGCGCGGAACCGGCGCTCGAGCTGACGGCGGGAGAGCGAGACGTGACGCACGACGTCGGGCACTTTAATTCCGTCGCAGGCGTGCTCGCGGATGAAGCGGGACGCTCGGGCGACTTCGCGGTCGCGGGTCGCCGAGACCTGCGTCGACAGGCGGCCGGTCACCCCCGCGGGCGGCGCCAGTTCGAGCCGCGAGTCCGCCCGGCGTCCGCGCAGCAGCCCGTGCAGAATTTCCGCGGCCCGGTAGCCGACGCCCGCCGCGTCCGGGCGGACGCTCGACAGCGGCGGGTCGCACAGGGGGCAGATCACGTCGTCGTCGTCGACGCTGACGACCGCGACTCCGTCCGGGACGTCCACGCCGGCTCGGCGGCAGGCGTTCAACACCTGCTGGCCGCGGATGTCGTTGCAGGCAAACAGCCCGGTGGGCGGCTCCAGCGTGCGGAGCCATCGGATCAGGCCGGCCGCGTCGTGAATCCCCGACCGCTCCGTCGCCGCCGTGCCCGAAGTCGCCGTGCCCGAAGTCGCCGTGCCCGAAGTCGCCGTGCCCGAAGTCGCCGTGCCCGAAGTCGCCGTGCCCGAAGTCGCCG
>NZ_JBINJD010000192.1:0-8772 GCF_043951915.1 Alienimonas sp. DA493
CCGCCGCCCCCGCCGCCGGACCCGGCGCTGCCGGCGCCGGCGCCGCCGCCCCCGGACAAACGATCCCCACGGGTGTCGTTCGTGCCGTCGTCGCCGCGGTCGGAGTAGCTGGAGCCGTCGCCGCCGCCGTAGCCGCTGGCGCCGTTCCAGCCGTTCTGGCCGTCGCCGCCGGTGGCGTCGCCGTTGAGGTCCGCCCAGGCGTCCGCCCCGTTCGTGCCGTTGGCGCCGTCGAGGGGATGGTAGCCGGGCGTACCGGCCGCCCCGCCCATCCCCGTGCCGCCGTCGGCCCGCTCCGTGTTGTAGTAGCCGGACTGGCCGTCCTGTCCGTCGCCGCCCCGGGTGCCGGACGTGCCGGGCCCCCCGCCGACGCCGGGCGTGCCGGTGGCGAGACCGGCGTCGCCGCCGCCCGCCACGCCGGTGGTGCCGACCGCGGAGACGTCGAAGGTCGCGTCGGCCGCGACGTGAATATCGCCGGTCGCCGTGACCGACAGCGGTCGCGTGCCGACGGCCTTCACCGTGTTGTTCGCCAGGAACGCGAGGTTTCCGCTGAAGGTCCAGCGGCCGATCTCGCCGCCCTGATCGTCGACGACCGTTTCGTAGTGGAAGGTCGTGCCGTTCAGGTCCGTCACGGCGGTGCGGGCGCCGCCGTTCACGTTCGGATCGGTGACGTAGACGGTCCCGCTGGCGCTATCGAACTCGATCGTTCGACCGGGGAGGAGCACGCCGAAGGCCGTCGCGGAACTCATCGAGAATGCGGCCACGAACGCGGCGGCCGGCAACCAGGGCAACGCCCGGCGGAACCACCGACGAACCGTCCAAGGACGAGCCACGGCGCCGAGTCGAACCGCCCAGCAATGGCGGGTGGAGGTGAACCGAGACGCAAAAGAGCGGCGCATCCGTGCAACAATCTGGAAACTGAGTGGGGAGCCCCCCGCAGCGATCGACAGCGTTCGATCCCGCGCGGAACACACTGCGCGGGACTGTTCGGTTAGTCCTGACGGCGCCGCGGAAGATCGTCGTGCCTCTTCGAAGCGGATGAGGGATTCCCCGGTGTGGAGCGGTTTTCCCCCAGATGACGCTCGGCCGCGACGAAACGGCAGTTCCGCTGCGCCGAACGCCGCTCAAGTCGGGGCGGACCGGCGCCGACGGAGCCGTTTCTCGCCCGTCCGGAGACGGTTCAGCGGGGCCGCTCCCGCGTCGGCTCGGCGCCGACGCCGCGAATCTCGGTGAAGCCGCGGGCGGGATCGAAGGCCGGATTGGGACCGGGAATCGTCGCCCCGCTCGCCGTGATCCAGTCGCGAAGCAGCGTGTTGAGCTCCGCGGCGATCTCGGGCCGGGCCGCCGCGAGATCGACCTGTTCCCCCGGGTCGGCCGCAAGGTCGTACAGCTCCGCCGCCGGCCCGACGCGGTACACGCCGGCGTCCTCTCCGGCCGACCGGCCGGGCGCGTCCCCGCCGTCGATGCGATCGCCGAAGAACGCGATCAGCTTCCACTGCCCCCGCACCACCGAGGCGCCCGGCGTCAGCCCCCAGCGGAGGTCGTAGAAGGGGCAGTACTGGTACACCGGCCGATCAGCGAGGAGGGCCGTCGACTCGCCCGTCAGCGCCGGCGAAAGATCGACGCCGGCGAGGGCCGCGTTCTCAGGGAGCGACGCGACCTCCGCCCCCGCCAGCGAGAGCAGCGTGGGGGCGAGGTCCACCGCATGCACCGGCTCCGTCACGACCCGCCCCGCTCCGATCCCCGGTCCGGCGGCGATCAACGGGACCCGCACGCCGCCCTCGTAGAGCGACCCCTTCCCCTCCCGCAGCGGTGCGTTGTCGTACTGCCGTTCGACGGCGGGCAGCGTCGCCCCGGGCTCCGCCGACGGCAGGTCGGTCCCGCCCAGCTTCACGTCGACCCCGCCGTTATCGCTGAGGAAGACGATCACGGTCTCCTCCGCTTCGCCGAGGCACTCCAGCCCCGCGGTCAGTCTGCCGACGGAGGCGTCGAGATGATCCAGCAGGGCGAGATAGGTCGCGTTGCGACGGCCTTCCTCGGGGGTGCCGAGGGCCAAGTACTTCTCCACAAGCGGCTCGGGCGCCACGACCTTGCCGTGCACCGCGTGGTGGGAGAGCAGGCAGAACCACGGGCGATCGCGGTTCCGTTCCACGAACGCGAGCGTCTGCTCGGTCAACAGGTCCACGCCGCGATCGGCGCCGGGTTCGAACTGCTCCGGGCCGACTGGCGGCGGGGCGTGGTCGAAGCCGTAACGCGTGGCCGCGGCGGGGTTGAGGCCGATGTAGTTGCCGTCCTCGCCGTTGGTGAGGTGCCACTTCCCGGCGATCGCGGTGACGTAGCCAGCCTCCCGCAGCGCCTTGGGGAAGGTCCAGGCGTCTCGCGGCAGATTCGCCCGGAACGACGGTTCCTCCACCCGGGCGAAGGGGTAGCCGTACGGCCCGATGACGTGCCACATGCGGTGGCCCGGCGCGTACCGGCCGGTCAGCAGCGTGGCCCGGGTGGGCGTGCACTGCGGGGTGACGTAGGCCCGCGTGAACCGCGTCCCGCGGGCGGCGAGGGCGTCGAGGTGCGGCGTCGGGACCTTGTCGCCGCCGTAGCTGCCGAGCGTGGGCCAGCCCTGGTCGTCGGTGAGGATCACCAGCAGGTTCGGCGGTCCGCCCTCCCCCGCGCCGGCTCGGTCCGCACCGGCGCCCAGCAGGGCCGCGAGGGCGGCGAGGGACGAAACGAGCGACGGGCGGCGACGCACGGCGGACTCCGGGGGGCGAGGCCGCCGGAAGGTAGCGCCGCCGCCGAACCGTCGCCCGGGCGGCCGGAGCGGCTTAGAGGTCGACGCCCCGCACCCCGGCGGCGGTGCTGCTGCCGAACGCGTCCGTCTCGATGCCCATCCGTTGCTCCAGTGCGACGAACAGGTTGGAGAGCGGCGTGTTGTTTTCGGCGTCGTGGGCGGCGTAGCCGGTGTGCTTCAGGCCGCCGCCGACCAAGAGGATCGGCAGGTTCCGCCAATCGTGGGCGCTGGCGTTGCCGAGGTTCGAGCCGAACAGCGCCGCCGTGCCGTCCAGCACGCTGCCGCCGGCCTCCGTCGTGCCGGCGAGGCGGGTGAGGAACGTGTTGAACTCCTTCAGTTCCGCCTCCTCGATCAGCCGGAGTTCGGCGATCTTCTCCTCGTCCTTGCCGTGGTGGGAGAGGTTGTGCCAGTCGGTGTTGACGCCCTCGATGTTCGACGGCGGGGCGTTCATGGCGCCGAGGGAGAAGGTCGCCACGCGGGAGCTGTCCGTCTCGAACGCCAGCGCGATCAGTTCGTACATCAGCCGCTGGCGGGCGGTGATGTCGGCCTTGTCGGCGACGTCCTCCATCGGCTCCCGGTCGACCTGCGGCTTGGGCCGCGTCGCCCAGCCCTCGGACTGGCCGATGCGGACCTCCAGGTCCCGAACCGCGGTGAAGTACTCGTCCAGCTTGGCCTTGTCGCGGGGGCCGACCCGGCGGTTGAGGCGTTGGGCGTCGACGCTGACGGCGTCGAGGATGCTCTTGCCGCGGCTGAGGTCCCGCACTTGCCGGCGGACCTCCTCCGGGGAGCCGTCCACGAACAGCTGCTTGAACACCTTCGCGGGGGAGCCCTCCGCCGGCAGGTTCACGCCGTTCGCAGTCCAGGAGAGCGAGGCCCCGCCGTTGGCGAGGTTCAGGAACGGCAGCCGCGTCGTCCCGCCGAGGCGTTGCGCCATCACCTGATCGACGGAGATCGTGTTGCGGAACCCCGCCAGCCCCGGCCGCGGGGCGCTGGTGAGCCAGGTCATCTCGGAGGCGTGGCCGTTGTTGCCGCTTTGCTCCGGGTGGGAGAGGCCGGACAGCAGCGTGTAGTTGCCGCGGTGCGCCTCGATCAGTTTGAGGTAGGGCGTGCTCTCGTGGTTCGGACCTTCTGTCTTCGGGAAGAAGTGCGGGCCGTGGAAGCCGAGGCTGCCGTTGATGAACACCGTCCGCTTCGGCTGCTCCGGCGCCGCGACGCGGGCGAACGCGGGCCGCATCGCCCCCAGCAGCGGGAGCGACAGGGCGGCCCCGGCGCCGCGGAGGAACGTGCGACGGTGGAGAGCGGGCATCGGCGGGCGCGGAGGGGACGGAAGCGGTTGAGGAATGCTAACGGACACGGCGGTCTCACGGATCGCTTCACGACGGCCGCGGACGGGACGCACTACTTGCCGCGGAAAATCTCGCTCTGCACGCAGAGGTGCAGAAGCTCCCGCACCCGGTGGCCGGAGCGGGCGCTTCGCTCCACGATGCGATCCAGCTCCGGCCGGTCGCTGAACCCGAGTTCCCGGCCGATGCCGAACGTGAGTAGTTTTTCGGCGAGGGTACGGGCCAGGCGATCGTCGTCCTCGGCGAGCAGGCGTTGGAAGTCCGCGAAGCCGCGGAATGATCGGCCGTCCGCGGTGACGCCGGAGGCGTCCACCGGCGGGCCGAGCCGGTAGCGGACGCCGCGGCCGTTCACCCGCACGTTGACCTTCTCCCCTTCGCCCAGGGACCGGTATCGCTCCCGCAGGCCGCCGATCGGGTTGAACTCCTCCAGGGCGAAGCCGGGAGGGTCGATCTTGTTGTGGCAGGACTGGCAGTCGCCGCTGGAGCGGTGGGCGGCGAGCAGCTCCCGCAGCGTGCTGGTGCCGCGGGTGTCCGGCTCCACGCCCGGGATGCCCGGCGGCGGGGGCGACGGCGGCGTCCCGAGCAGTCGCTCCAAGACCCAGACCCCCCGCACCACCGGGCTGGTGTTCGTGCCGTTGGCCGTCACCTTCAGCACGGCGGCCTGGGTGAGCAGTCCGCCGCGGACGCGGGCGGGGCCGCTGTCCGGCAGGTCCACCTCACGGATCTCAGGCCCCTCGACGCCGGGGAGGCCGTACAGCTCCGCCAGGCGGGCGTTCACCATCGCGTAGTCCGGCGCGACCAGATCCCGCACCGGCCGGTCCTGCGTGAACAGCTTGTCGAGGAACGCCAGCGTTTCGAGCGGCATGCTCCAGCGGAGGTACGGGTCGAACTCCGGGAAGAGCGTCTCGTCCGGGGCGGTGAAATCGATCTCCCGCAGGTCGAGCCAGGCGGCGGCGAAGTCCTGCAGGAAGCGGTCGTTGCGGCGGTCGTCCAACAGGCGGTCGATCTGCGTCCGCAGGACGGCCGGATCGGCCAGCCGACCGGACTCCGCCAGCCGCCGCAGTTCTTCGTCCGGGGCGGTGCGGGTCAGGAAGTAGGCCAGCCGGGAGGCGAGGGCGTGCTGATCGATGCGGCCCTGCCTGTCGACCGGTTCGTCCAGAAACAGGAACCGCGGCGAGCAGAGCAGCGCCGTGAACGCCACCTTCAGAGCCGGCTCGAACTCCGTCCCGCTCTCCCGTTCCGCCTTGTACAGGGCGACGTACGGTCCGACCTCAGCCGGTTCGACCGGCCGGCGGAAGACCTCCGCGGCCACCCGGGCGAGGCTGTCGCGGGCGGCGTCGGTGGCGGCCTGTTCGTTCGGAAAGACGTATTCGAACTGCGGCCGGTACCAGCTTTTCTCCCGCTGGCCGGGATTGGAGGGCATCCTCTCCCGCCGGTCGATGCCGGCGAAAATCAACTCGTGCCCGCGGCTGGGCCAGGGCTCGGGCAGGCGTTCCTCCGTCACGTCGAGGATCGCCAGGCCGGGGCCCTGGTACTCGTCGATCGGGGGGCGTTGCCGGGCGTTCGGCAGGTTCAGACCGATCGGCTCGATCTGGATCATGTATCGGTCGCCCAGATCCGCCTCGAAACTGATCTCGAACGCGTCGCCCGGCTGGCCGGCGGGCATTGTGAAATAGCCGTAGAACGGCTTGTCCGAGCCGCGGGCGAAACTGGTGCCGTTGACGGAGAACGTCAGCGGTTCGCCCTCCGTCTGAAAGGCGTAGCCGCGGACGGTCACCCGGTGCGGGCCGGGAACCTTCGGATCGGTCCCCCGCAGCATGCCGGACGGGTATCCGCCGGTGTTGTAGCGGACGACAGCCCCGTCCGGCAGCTTCCGCCAGACGTCGCCGAGGAACCGCTCCGCCTCGCGGGTGTCGGCGTAACTGACGACGATCGGGTCCGGGTTCGGCGGGGCGATCGTGCTGACGACGGCGGCGTCCCAGACCAGGCCGGCCGCTTCGATGTACCGATCAAGGTGCGTCGCGGAGACGGAGAGGGCGTCGCCGACGGTGTCGAACTCATGGCTGCGGCCGTCTTCGGGCAGCAGGCCGGCGAAGTCGAGGTTCGTGCCGAACGTGTCGTTCAGCGTGTTCTGATACTCCCGCCGGTTCAGCCGCCGCAGGGCGGTCTCCCGCACCGCGGCGTGGGCGTCGTGCAGGCTCCGCCGCAGCGGTTTGAGCGTCGCCCGCAGTTCGTGGGCCGCCGGCCGGGGCATCTCCGCGGGGGGCATCTCGCCCGACTCGATGCGATCGAACACCCGCTCCCACTGGGCGAAGACTGCCAGGTCCGCGAGGTCGGCGGTGAGCGTGTCGAAGTCCAGCCCGGCCTCGGCGAACTCGCCCGTGTGGCAGTCGGCGCAGTGGGCTCGCACGAACGCGGCCGTTTCCGTGCGGACGTCGGCCGACAGGGCCGCGGGGGCGAACAGCAACGCCGCGAGAGCGGCGAGCGGGCGTTTCTTCATAAATCAATTCTATCCGATGGTCGACCGGCCGTCACGGGCCGCCGAGGGCCGCGATCGTCTAGCATGAGAGGACAAACCGCCCCGTCCCGGCGTCGGGGCGGAGCGATTTTGCCGGTCGCCCGCCGCGAAGAATTGTCGCGTTTCGACCGCGGTCGGCTGTGGTAAGCTGACGCCTCAATCTCCCGTTCGGCCGCGAGGTCGGACCTCCGGCCCGTCGCCTCGCCGGATCCGGCCCCTTCCCTTCGCCCGCCGGACCTTTCTTCAGGCAAACGCCCCGCGGGGCCGCCGTCACGTTCCTTTTCGACCGCCCCCCGGCGGCGTCCCCCGTCGCTCTCGCTCCCGGGGGTCAGGGGGAGATGCCGGAACCGATTCGCCCATGCTTCAGTTTTTTCGCCAGCGTCAACGCAGCATCAAGGACGACACGCTCTCCGGCCTCACCGTCGCCCTGGCGCTGGTTCCGGAAGCGGTCGCGTTCGCCTTCGTGGCGGGGGTGGAGCCGATCATCGCGCTGTACTCGGCCTTTTTCCTCTGCCTCGGGGCGGCCGTGTTGGGCGGGCGGCCGGGGATGATCTCCGGGGCGACGGGGGCGATGGCGGTCGTCGTGATCGGGCTCGTGCAGATGCACGGGGTCGAATACCTCTTCCCGACGGTGATTCTCTGCGGGTTGATTCAGATCGCGGTCGGGGCGGCGAGACTCGGGGTGCTGATCCGCATCGTGCCGCACTCGGTGATGCTGGGATTCGTCAACGGGCTGGCGATCGTCATTTTGATGGCCCAGTTCGGCAGTTTTCAGACGGTGGACGCCGCCGGGGAGCTGGTTCCCCTCAGCGGGCCGGCGCTCTGGATCATGCTGGGGCTGATCGCGGTCACGATGCTGATCATCTGGGGGTTGCCGAAGCTGACCCGGGCGGTGCCCTCCTCGCTGGCGGCGATCCTCACCGTTTCGCTGGCGGCGGCCGGCATCAACGCCTGGGCCGACCCCGGGCTGATCGCCGAGGGGCAGTCGAATGTCGTGCCCACGGTCGGCGACATGCTGGCCACGAACAAGAAAGCGTTCGAGGCGAACAAGGCCCGCACGCTGCTCGAAGAGGAACGCGAGGCCGACCCGGACGCCGAACTCGACCCGGAACTGGTGCAGGCCGCGGTGGCCTCCGCCCTGACGGCGGTGGACGAGGACCCGGAGAGCCGCAGCATCGCCGGCGGGCTCCCGCGGCCGTTCTTCCTCGAGTGGGCGCTGCCGCCGGTCTCCTGGGAGACGCTGTGGATCATCCTGCCGTTCGCCCTGACGCTGGCCGGGGTCGGGCTGATCGAATCGCTGATGACCCTCGCCCTGATCGACGAAATCACCGAGACCCGCGGTCAGAGCAACCGGGAGTGCTTCGGCCAGGGAGCCTCGAACGTGATCTGCGGCTTTTTCGGCGGGATGGGCGGCTGCGCGATGATCGGCCAGAGCCTCATTAACGTGAACAGCGGCGGTCGCGGCCGGCTCAGCGGAATTGTGGCCGCCTGCGCCCTGCTGGCCTTCGTGCTCTTCCTGGCGCCGTGGATTCAGATGATCCCGATGCCCGCCCTGGTGGGGGTCATGTTCATGGTCGTCATCGGCACCTTCGAGTGGGCCAGCCTGAAGATGTTCCGCCGCATGCCGCCGATCGACGTGTTCGTGATGCTGCTGGTCGCCGGCTACACCGTGGTGATGCACGACCTCGCCAGCGCCGTGGTGCTGGGCGTGATCGTCTCGGCGCTCGCCTTCGCCTGGACCCACGCCACGCACCTGGGAGCCGATATCAAGCTGAACGAGCACGGCAGCAAGATTTATCAGCTGCACGGCCCGCTCTTCTTCGCCAGCGTCGCTTCGTTCAAGGAGCTGTTCAATCCGCGGGAGGACCCGGACGACGTGGTCGTCGACTTCTACTACACCCGCGTTTACGACCAGTCCGGGCTGGAGGCGATCAACTCGCTGGCGGAGAAGTACGGCTCCCTCGGCAAGCGGCTCCACCTCACGCACCTCTCGCCGGAGTGCCGCAGGCTGCTGGACCGGGCCGGCGAACTGGTCGAGGTGAACCTCAGCGAGGACCCGCAGTACCACGTCGCCACCGACCGGTTCAGCAAGCTCGGCAAGTGACGCGGGGGCGGACCGTGCGGCAGCG
>NZ_JBINJD010000193.1:0-8732 GCF_043951915.1 Alienimonas sp. DA493
AGGCGGAGCGTTCGTTCACCCGGGGACGCGCCGCCTCGCGGCGACGGCAAACCGCGGCGAGTCCAAACAAAAACGGCTCTCGAACCGAAGTTCGAGAGCCGTTTCAAAGTGGCGGGGACAGGATTCGAACCTGCGACCTCGAGGTTATGAGCCTCGCGAGCTACCTGGCTGCTCCACCCCGCGTCATTGGGTGCCGCGATCGCTTCCGGGGAAGTCGCTCGCGGGTCAACATCCTAACCCACGGACGCGGATCGGCAACCGAGGTTCGCGCGAAAAATTCCGATCCGCCTCAGATCGTCCCCGCCCGCAGGCGCCAGAGGAGGTCGTCCAGCCCCGCGGCGGCCGTCGGCTCCTCGGGCAGCGTCGAGCGATCGCGGGCCGTCTTCAAGTTCTCCTCCAGTCGGTCGAACGCGGCTTCATGCGCCGCGGCCTCGGCGGCGGAAAGCGTCTCCCGCTCCGCCCCGGCCCGCTTTCGTTCGATCAACTCCGCCACCCCGGCCTGCGGGCGGGCGGCCAGCAGCGTGGGCAGGTTCGCCTCGACCACGCCCGTTTCCATCAGGTGAACGCCGGTCAGCAGGATGCGGTAGAGGTACAGCGCCGGCTTCAGTTGCGGCGGGTCGTGCCTGGCGAGCAGTTTCCGCTGCGTGCGGGCGAAGCCGAGGTAGTGGCGGGCGTGCCCGCGGGTGACGCACCCGGCCGCCAACGCCCGCAGTTCCTCCAGCGCGACGCCGCCCTGCACTACCAACGACGAGAGGACCTGTTCCAACACGTACCCGTTCGGCCGCAGCATCAGGGCGAAGAACTTGGCGGCGTCGTGGGTGACGAGGTCGACCTCCAGCCCGGCGACGACCCCCGTCGTGTCGACCGTGTCCCGCGGCTTGCCTCGACGGCGGGGGACCCGTTCGCCGGGGGGCAAAAGGTGGACGCCGCGGAGGTCCACGTCGCTGTCAGCCGACGGAAAGCCGTACAGATGGGCGCCGCTGACGGTGGCGAACGCCAGCGGATACGGGTGCTCCGCCGCCGCGGCCCGCACCGCGGGCAGGGCCGTCGGGTCGGAGGGATAGGGCGTCACGGCAGAGCGTCCGAGTCGGCCGCGCGGCGGCGGGCGTGAATGAGAAAGGCGTCGACCGCGGCGACGTCCGGTTCGTTCGGCAGCGGGCTGTTCCGCAACGCCAGATCCAAGCCGGACCGCCACTCCGCCGCGACGGCGTCTACCTCCTCCAGGCTGCGCTCGCCGCGGCGCACGCTCAGCAGCAGGTCGCGGTGGGGGCCGACGTGCACGGGGAAGCCGTCGCCGGCCAAGGCCTTCGCCCCGGTCGCCAGCAAACGCAGGCAGTGAGCGGCGTGCTTCCAGTTGATCGACTTGCCCGCCTGTGCCCGGCGTTGCAGCTTGGCGAACTGCTGATCGGCGTACCCGCCGCAGGTCGCGTGCAGACGCTTCGAAAGAAATGCCGTTCGCAGGGCGAGCAATTCCCGCCCCAGCGGCGTGGCGTCCGTCACCCGCGGGGTGAACAGGACCTCCAACACGGTCGGGTTGCCCTTCAGCGCCAGCCGGAGGAAGCGGCCCAATTCCCAAGCCATCTCCTCCCGGTCGTCGTCCCGCAGCACGTCCGGCACGCCGTCCAGCGACCAGTGATCCGCGGCGGCGGGGAGATACACGCCGCGGCGATCGGTGTCGCTGCCCGCCTCTTCCAGCCCGTAGGCCCGCGAGCCGATGACGACCCGCAGGATCTGGCGGTCGAACAGGGGCGAACGCATCGCAGGACGGTATCAGAGGCGGGGGTCCACCGGCTCGCTCTCCAGCGCCAGCACAGCGAAGACCGGGGGATGGCCCCGGCGGAGCGGCTCCCGGTTCACGAACCGCGTCAGCGACTCGATCCCCAGGGCGAATTCCCGCAGGGCCAGCCCGCGCTTCCGGCCCAGTGAGCGGTCCCGCAGGCGCTTCAGGTTCGCCGGGTCGAGGTAGTGCGGGCCGTAGATCAGCCGCAGGTATTCTCGTCCTCGCACTTTGACGCCCGGCTGTTGGAGGGAGCGTCCTCGCCGGACCGTGAACTCCGCCGGCTTCACCACCATCCCCTCCCCGCCCGCGGCGGTCCGCTCCTCCCACCAGGCCGTCGCCTCCTCGACGGCGGCGGGGTCAGCCGGGTCGAGGAACCGCCGGGCGGTCCGCAGGAACAGGTCGCCGCCGGCCTCGTACAGCCGGTCCAGCCGTTCGAGGTGCCAGCGGTGCGGCCGGGTGTGGTTGACGCTGCCCTCATGCGCGAGCAGGTGGAACGGCGCGAGCCGCACGCCGTCCAGACCGTCGGCCTCCGCGACGTACTGCCGGAGGGCGTCGCGGTAGCGGAGCAGATCGCGCTCCCGGCCGCGGAGCCGAACGGCGTCTTCGGCGAGGTCGACGCCGCGGGTGCTCGCCCGCTCCAACGCCTCCGCGGCGGCCGCCGTCGCGGCGAGCCCGGCGGCGGCCGTGGGGGCGAAGGCGCTGCGGATCAGGGCGTCCGCCTTCAGGTTCCACGGCAGCAGTTCCGCGTCGAGGCAGAGCCAACCGGTGTCCAGTTCCTCCCACAGCCCCGCCGCGGTCGCGGCGTCTCGGACGCGAGCCAGGAACGCTTCGTGGACCGCCGGGTCGTTGAAGAACCGGCGGCCGGTCCGCGTCCAGCACTCGCCGAGCGAACCGTCGGGGACGCCGAACCGCTCCGCGGCGGTCGCCGCGTCGCGGCAGACGACCAGCACGGCCCGGCTGCCCATGTGCTTTTCCTCGCACACGACCTCCCCCACCCCGGCCGCGGCGTAGTCGGCGAAGGCTTCGGCGGGGTGTTCGAGGAAGCCGTCCCGCTTGGCGGTCGCGCAGGGGCTCATCGTCGGCGGGAGGTGGATCAGCCACCGCGGATCGACGTCGTGGCGGGCCATCGTCTCCAGCGCCGCCGCCGCCTGCTCCGCCCGCACGGTGACGCGGCCCATCAACCCCGTCTCGACGCCGCTTTTGCCCAGCAAGTCGGCCGCGTCCGGCAGGACCCCGCCGGCGGGGTCGTCGGGAAACGGCGAGGGCAGCGGAGAGGCGCGTTCGTAGTGCGTGCGGCGGGCCGGCACGCTGACGATCTCCCGCTCGGGCCACCGCAGGGCCGACAGTCGCCCGCCGAACACGCAGCCGGTGTCGAGGTTCAGCACGTTGTTCCGCCACACCGCCGCGTTCACCGCGACGTGCCCGTGGGCGACCGCCGCGGCCCCGCCGTAGTCGGCGGCCCAGTCGAGGCGCTCCGGGAAGCCCTCCTCCGTCAGTCGCCCGGTCGTGTCGCCGTAGAGGCAGAACTCCCGCACCGCCCCGCCGGCCCGGCCGTGCATTCCCTCCGGCAAGCCGGCGTGCGCCGCGATCAACCGTCCCTCGTCCAGTACCAGGTGCGACGGCAGGTCCTCGAGGAACTGCGTCACGGACTCTCGCAGCGACTCCCGCTGCGAGTCCGGCAGGGAGTCGAACTGCGTCAATGTCTCCTCAAGGCCGTGCGTCCGCCGCACGTTCTTGCCGCGCAACGCCCGGAGCAGCTTGGCGTCGTGGTTGCCGGGGACGGCGTACGCCTCCCCGGCGGCGCACATCGCCAGCGCCGTGCGGAAGACGCCCGGGCTGTCCGGGCCGCGGTCGCAGAGGTCGCCGAGGAACACCGCCTTCCGCCGCTCGGGGTGGGCGAAGCCGGCGTCGCCCGCGGGGCGGTAGCCGAGGGCGTGGAGCAGTTCACGCAACTCCTCCAGGCATCCGTGGATGTCGCCGATCAGATCGAACGGCCCGCGATCGTCGGTGTGCCGGCGGCAGTCCAGCGGCACGCGCTCCACGGTCGCGGCGTCGATTCGCTCCGGCTCCCGCAGGACCCAGGTGCGGCGAAACCCCTCCCTCCGCAGATGCTTGAGACTGCGTTCGACGCTGCGGCTCTGGTCGCGGATCACCCGCGGGGAGAACCGCCGGTCCTCCCGGCCGGCGTGCCGCTCCAGGCAGATCTCCGCCGGCGGGGCCAGCACGATGGCGACGGGGACCACGTGATGCTCCCGGGCGAGGGCGATCGCCTTCTCCCGGTCCTCCCGGCGGGCGTGGGTGGCGTCGATCACCGTTAGCCGGCCGCGCCTCAAGCGGAGGCCGGCGAGGTGGAACAGGGCGTCGAAGGCGTCGGCGGTCGCCGACTGATCCGCCTCGTCGTCCGCCACCCAGCCGCGGAAGGCGTCGCTGCTCAACACTTCCGTCGGCCGGAAATGCTTGGCGGCGAAGGTCGACTTTCCCGCCCCGCTGGCCCCCACGAGGCAGACGAGCGACAGGTCGGGTAGTTCGATGTTCATCGATCCTCCTCCGTGACCGCGTCGGCGGCGGCGAGGCGGGTGAAGATCGCCATCTGCGACGGCGGGCCGAACTCCGTGTGTTCCTCCCCCAGCGGCCGTCGCTCCACGGCGTAGCGGAATCGGACGGCGACGGCGTCCGTCCACGCGGTGAACTCCGCCCGGGTCCACTCGAACCGGTGGTCGCCGTGGCGGAGGGCGCCGGCCGGCAGGGCGTCCCAGACGGCGTTGTATTCCCGGTTCGGCGTCGTCAGCACGACGATGCGGGGGGCGGCGCAGCCGAAGACGCTCGCCGCGACGGCGTCCAGCCGGTGCGGGTCGAGGTGTTCGATTACCTCGCAGAGCACGGCCGCGTCGAAGCCGGTCAGCCGGTCGTCCCGCAGCGTGAGCGAACCTTGGATGAGGGAGACCCGCTCCCCCCGGTCGCCGCGGTCGAGACGCAGCCGGTCGGCGGTGCGGCTCAGCAGCGGGGCGGAGACGTCCAGGCCGAGCAGCCGGGCGAACCGCGGTTCGTCGATTAGCCGGCGGAGCAGCTTTCCTTCTCCGCAGCCGAGGTCGGCGACCGAGGCGATCTCGCGGGCCGGGTCCGTCAGCACGGCGACGATCGCGTCGAGACGAACTTCGTGGAGCCGCGGGGCCCGGGGGCCGTCGGCGGCGGGGGGCTCCAGGGGCGGCGGTTCGTTGGCCGGGACTTCGTCAGTCGGGGCGTCGTCGGTCGGGGCGTCGTCGGTCGGGGCCGGGGTCTCGGCGAGGTCGTCGAGCCGTTCGAGGGCGTCGGCGATCAAGCCGCCCTGCCGTTTCAGGCTGAAGGACACGAGCTTGTCGCGGCGGGGGTGCGACGCCAGCCACTCCCCGCCGCGGCGGAGCAGTTTTTCGACCTCCTCGTCCCCGACGAAGTGGTGCCGGTCGCCCTCCAGCGCCGGGAGCAGCACCGCGAGGTGGTTGAGGACGGCGGGGATCGGCTGAGCCCCGGTCAGCGACACCCGGCAGACGGTCGCATCGCCCCACGCCGGGCGGTCCGGGTCCAGCGGCAGGGCGGTTGCGTCGCAGGCGTAGCCGAGCGGCTCCCACGCGGCCCGCACCGCCTCCGGCCCGCCGCGGCAGGGCAGCGCCGGGAGCGAGACCGTCACCGGCCAATCCTCCGTCAGCCGTTCGACCCGGTCCTTGGCCCGCCCGGCGAGGGCCGAGTTGAAGCACCGCCCGATCGCCACCGCCAGCAAACTGCCGGCGAGGTACGGCTTGGCGTCGGCGTAGCTTCCGCCGTTCGGCCCCCCGCCGGCCCCGCCGTGCCGCATGGCCTTGCGGGCCAGCTTGACCGGGTCCGGTTCGAGCAGCAGGCAGACCTCGCAGCGGTCGTCGGTCGCCTCCGGGTAGAAGACGGTCGCGATTCCCACCGACAGCTCCCGCCGAAACACCCGCTCCGGGTGCTTCTGGAGCAGGAACCCGAGGTCCGCGGCCCGCGGGGCGGTGGTGGCGAGGGAGAGGAACACGGGGCGGCGGACACCGGGGGCCGGCGGGGCGTTCGGGCGGCGGAGTTCAGAACTCCGCGTGCCCCGGGGTGCGGGGGAACGGGATCACGTCGCGGACGTTCTGCATCCCGGTGACGAGTTGCACCAGGCGCTCCAGGCCCAGGCCGAAACCGGCGTGCGGCACGCTGCCGTAGGTCCGCAGTTCGACGTACCACCACAGACTCGCCGGGTCGATCCCCTGCCCCTTCATCCGCTCGACCAGCACGTCCTCCCGTTCCTCCCGCTGGCTGCCGCCGACGATCTCGCCGACCCGCGGGGCGAGGACGTCCATCGCCCGCACCGTCTCGCGTCCCTGTTCGTCCGGCTCGTTCACCCGCATGTAGAAGGGTTTGATGCTCGCCGGATAGTCGTGGACGATTACCGGCCGCTTGAAGTGCGTTTCGGTGAGGAAGCGTTCGTGCTCGGTTTGCAGGTCGTGGCCCCACTCGACGGGGTACTCGAATTTCTGCCCGCTGCTTTTCAGCAGGTCGATCGCCTCGGTGTACGGCAGGCGGACGAACTCCTGATTCGCGACGGCGTCCAGCGTCTCCGGCAGCGTTTTGTCAATGCGTTGGGCGAAGAACTCCAGGTCCTCGGCGCAGTCTTCGCGGACGGCGGCCAGCGTGGATTTCACGAAGGCTTCGGCGAGGTCCATGTCGCCGTCGAGGTCGCAGAAGGGGACCTCCGGCTCGATCATCCAGAACTCCGCGAGGTGCCGCGGGGTGTTGCTGTTCTCGGCCCGGAAGGTGGGGCCGAAGGTGTAGGTCGGGCCGAGGCTGGTGGCGTAGACCTCGCCCTCCAACTGCCCGCTGACCGTCAGCCCGGCGTGCTTGCCGAAGAAGTCGCCGGAGAAGTCGCCCCCCGCGGCGGCCTCCGCCAGCTTCGCGGCAGCGAGGGCGGTCACGGTGAACACCTCCCCGGCGCCCTCGCAGTCGTTCGTGGTGATGATCGGCGTGTGGGCGTACAGGAAGCCGCGGTCTTGGAAGAACTCGTGCACCGCATGGCTGAGGCGGTTCCGCACCCGGGCCACCGCCCCGAAGGTGTTCGACCGCGGCCGGAGGTGGGCGATCTCCCGCAGGTATTCGAAGGAATGCCGCTTCTTTTGCAGCGGATAGCGGTCCGGATCGGCGGCGCCGGGCACGACGAAGTCCGCGACCCGCAGTTCGATCCGCTGATTCCGGCCCTGGCTTTCCACGATCTCCCCCCGGGCGACGAGGCTGGCCCCGGTGGTGATCGGGGCGGCCCGGGAGTCGAACTCCGGCAGGTCGTGCGGCAGGACGAGTTGCAGGTTCGACAGGCAGCTGCCGTCGTTCAGCTCGACGAAGGACAGCCCCGCCTTGCTGTCCCGGCGGGTGCGGACCCAGCCGCGGACGGTCGCCGTCTGTCCCGGTTGCGCGTCCGCCAGCAGGGCGGCGACCGTGGGCCCCGGCGAAAGCGGGCTGACGGTGACGGGAAGCTCGGCGGCGGGTGCGGACATAATTCGCCTCTCGGGACGCGGCGGTTCTGGCGGACGGCTCGGACGGGGCGGCGAGTGTAGCGGGCGGTTGGTTGTCGGCCCGCGCAGGCCGCACTAGAACGGGGCGATCCGCTCGTTTCCGCTCGCTTTCCGCGTCCGCCGATGTCACGCCCGTCGCTTGCCGCCCTGACCCTCGCCCTGCTGTGGGGGGGCGCTCCCGCGCTCCCGGCGTTCGGCCAGGACGAACCCGCCGCCGAGCCCACCGTGGACGCGCCGGCCGGCAGCCCCGCGGCCGACGCCCCGCAGCAGGAGGTCACCCCGGACGAGAAGACCGACGACGAACAACCCCCCGCGGACAAGCCGGAGCAGCCGAAGGGCGAGGCCGACGAGAAAACCGCGGAGGAACCGGCCGCGGAGGCCGAGGCGAAGCCGGAACCGAAGCCGGAACTGCTGGTCGAGAACCTGGAGACCCCCGTCGGCTTGGCGATCGCCCCGCAGAGCGGCGACGTGCTGATCGCCACCCGCTGGGGGGTCTACCGCTACGTCCCGCAGACGCACGCGATCTTCATCGAGGTCGAGGGCTACGACGTGCCGGACACCATCGGCGAGGACGGCCGGTACGAGATCGGTCCGCTGTCGCTGGCCTTCGTCGGCGACAGCGAACTGGTCGTGGGCGGCGGCAGCGCCCCGGAGGGGGAGGAGGTCGTGCAGACGTTCGAGATCGCCCTGGAACCCCGCGGCGACGACCCGCAGATTCAGGACACCGACGCCAAGCAGACCGTCGGCCCGGTCGGCCCGGCCGCCGTCGGCGGCGAGGGCGCCGGGAACTTCACCGGCGTGCTGGCCGATGAGAAGGCGGTGTATGCGGCGACCTCCAGCACGACGCCCAAGGGCTGGATCCTGAAGGCGCCGTTGGAGGACGGGAAGCTGGGCGACCTGGCGCCCTTCATCGCCGCCGCCGATCTCGCCGAACTCGGCGGCCCCGGCCCGATGGCCTGGGACGCGGACGGGAACCTCGTCGTGGGCCTGTGGGGCGGCCAGATGCCCGGCGACGATGCGATCGCCGTGTTCAACGCCGCCGGCGAGCTGGTGGCGAAGTACGAGGGCGAGATCGGCGAGTTCGGCGGGCTGGCCTACAGTCCCAAGACGAAGGCCCTGTACGTCACCGACATGGGCCTCTCCACCGACCGCGGCGGGCTGTACAAGGTCGAGTTGAAGGACGGCGCAATGAACGCGGAGAAAGTTCTGTCGCTCGACAAGCCGGCCGGGCTCGCCTTCGCTCCCGACGGCAAGCTGTACCTGACGACGCTCGGCACCGCCGTCGAGGGCAAGACCACGCCGGACGGCGACGAGTTCAGCCCCGGCGCCCTGCACGTGATCGACGCCGGCCTCTGAACCGGCGGCCGTCAGAACCGGCAGCGTCCAGCGTCCCGGACCCTCCGAGGGGCCGGGAC
>NZ_JBINJD010000194.1:0-8688 GCF_043951915.1 Alienimonas sp. DA493
GCCTCTCCGGCTCGACCGGTCGCGGCCGGATCGCGTTGCGGGACGCCGTCTGCTCAAACTGCAGCACCGCCAACTGGTTCGAGACCGCGGACGGGCTCTGCACGCGCACCACCCGCACCGCGGAGAGGTCGGACGTTTCGGCGAGCAACGCTTCCGGAACCGTCCGCGGCGACGCCGCGGCGAGCGAAGCGTCCGGCAGCGCCCCGTCGGCGGGGAGGCCGACGCCGTCTCGGTCGGCGTCCCGCATCTCGGCGAGTTCCGCATCCGCAAAATCCGCGGGGGCCGCTTCGCTTAGCGGGGCGGCCTCGGGAGCGGCATTGAACGAAAGCGGGCCCTCGGCTTTCTCCATCCAGGACGGGGCGGCGGGGGACTCGACGGCAGCTCCGTTGACCGCCACCGCGGCCGTCCGCTCTCCGGCCGACCAGGACCAGAGCACGGCCACCCCGCTGAGCGCCGCGGCGGTCAGCGCCAGCCCGGCGATCACGCCTGCCGCCCGCCGCCACCGCGAGGGCGGCGCCGGAACCGCGGCGGGAGCGATCCGAGGAGCGTCGGTCGGCTGGATCAGGTCGGCAGAATCGTCGGTTGCCGATTCCGCGTCGGCTTCGTCCGCGGCGATGGCGGCGAGCACGGCGTCCCGAAAGCCAGCCGGGGCGGGGGTCCGCGGGAGGGCCGTCAGCAGGCTCGTCAGGGCCGCGTCCTCGGCGTGATCGGGGGGCGGTTCCGGCGGCGGGGCGGCGGGGGGGCGGGGGTCGCTCATCGGGGCGCCTCCGCGGCCTGCGGTTCGCCAACCGATTCCCGTAGCAGCGGGGCGAGCCGGCGCTTCAGTTCCGCCCGACCCCGGTGCAGCCGGCTGCGGACGGTCCCGATCGGGACGCCGACGACCTCCGCGATCTCTTCGTAGGACAGCTCCTCGAACTCCTTGAGCACCACCACGGTCTGAAATTCCTCAGCCAGTTCCGCGACGGCGGCCCGTACGGCCTCGTCGCGCTCCTCGCCGAGGGTCGCCGCGTCCGGGGCGGCGGCGCGCACGTCCTCCCGCGGCACCGGCGGGAGGCCGGTGCGGGAGCCGCGGCGGGCGGCGGTGCGGCGGCGGGAGGCGGCGGCGTTCAACGCGATGCGGGTCAGCCAGGTCCGAAACGAACTGTCCCCCCGGAAGGTGTTCAGCTTGCGCCACGCCTTCAGGAACGCTTCCTGAGCCGCGTCCGACGCCTCGTGCGGGTCGCCCAGCAGTTTGGCGAGGGTGTCGTGCACACGATCAGCGTGCCGGTCCACCAGATCGCCGAAGGCCGCCCGCCGGTCGGCCGCCGCCGCCCCGTCGTCCACGGCGCGGGCGATGAGGGCGGCGTCGACCGGGCAGGGGGCGGTCGGCGGGGAGCCGGCGGGCGGGGCGGAGGAGTCGGCGGTCGGCGAGGGGTGGGGGATGGGGCGGGCCTTCCGGCCGGGTGCAATCGTCGGACGACGCGGCGAATTGAAAAGTTCCCGCAAAGCGGCGGAGCCGGCGAACGCCGGGTCCTGTCGATTCTGCCGGTCCCCGCGTCACCCCGCCACGCGCGCCGGACCCGTCCCCGCCGGCCCCGTCCCGGCGGCGCCGTCCGCCGCGGAGGAGCCGTCCTGCTCGCCCGGCCCCCAAGTCAGCCACGCCGTGAGCAGCAGGCCGAGACCGAACAGCACGATCGCCACCGTCTGGGCGTGCGTCAGGCCGGTGTCGAGGAACCCGGTGTCGTCGCCCCGCAACGCCTCCAGCGTGGCCCGGGCGGGCGGATAGGTCAGCAGGGCAAGGGCCAGCACCGCCCCGTTGCGCGGCCGGCGGGGGAAGTAGGCCGCGGTGAGAGCGGCCAGCACGAGCGCGTTGAACGAGCTGTACAACTGCGTCGGGTGCAGCCCGTAGGTGCGGGGAGCGTCGGGGGAGAGGAACCCGCGGCCGACCAGCGCCTCGTAGGTCACGCCGCCCTCCGGAAAGTGGATCGCCCAGGGCAGTTCGCAGCGATCGCCCCAACAGCAGCCGTACATCAGACAGCCGATGCGGCCGAAGGCGAGGCCGAGAAAGGCGCTGGGGATCGCGACGTCCGCGACCAGCAGCGGGCTGACCCGCCACCGATGGCACACGAAAATGAAGGCGATCGCCGCTCCCACGACCCCGCCCAGCAGCACGAGGCCGCCGTCGGTCAGGTTCACGGCCCGGAACGCCGCCTCCGCCAGGCTCAGCGACCGGCCCTCCGGCGCGGCGAACACCCGCTCGTGGAACCGCATCAGGTAGTTCAGCCGGGCCCCGCCGATGCCCGCGGCGAACGCCCAGAAGGTGAGGTCGTACACCAGCCCGTCCGGCAACCCGGCCCGGCGGGCCCGCCGCAGGCCGGTCCAGCCGCCGGCGACGAAGCCGCAGAAGATCATCACCCCGTAGCCGAACACCGGGACGCCGGCGAACCCGTCCGGCAGCACGCCGCCGATCCACAGCGGCAACGACAGCAGCGCCGCCAGCCCCCCGAGTCCCACCCACCGCTGGGCGGCGACCTCCGTCGCCTCGCCGTCGCCGCGGGCCTCGTCGGCGATGCGGGCCAGCCGCAGACTGATCGCCGCGTAGACGGCCCACAACAGGCAGGGCAGCCACACGCCCACGACCGGCACGCCGTCCTCCAGCCGGGCGGCGAACCACTCGTCAGGGCGGATGCGCAGCAGAATCGGGAGCATCGCGGCCCGTCCGTGGGGATGAGGTGAAGTACGAAGAGGGAAGGGGCCGTCAGGCGGTTCGCGTCGCGGCCACGTTGTCGATCAGGCGAGTGCCGCCGAGCTTGGCGGCGACGAGGATCCGCACCGTGTACGGCGGCTTCGCCGGCGGCGGACCGAGAGTCGTGGGACACCGCACGGCGGCGTAGTCGACCGCGAAGCCGGCGGCCGACAGCCGGTCGGTCAGCGCGCGTTCCACCTCCGCGGGAGCGTCGCCGGCCGCGATCGCGGCCCGGGCGGCGAACAGGGCGGCGGGCAGTTCCGCCGCGGCCGCCCGCTGCTCCGGGGAGAGGTACCGGTTCCGGCTGGACAGGGCGAGGCCGTCCGCGTCCCGCACCGTCGGCACGGACTCGATCAGGTACGGCAGGTTCAGGTCGTTCGCCATCGTGCGGACGACGGCGAGTTGCTGCCAATCCTTCTCGCCGAAGAAGGCCACGGCGGGGCGCACCATGTTCAGCAGCTTGAGCACGACCGTGGCGACGCCGTCGAAGTGCCCGGGCCGGTGGGATCCTTCCAGCGTCTCCGTCAGCGGCCCGCCGACCCGCACCGACGCGGCGATGCCGCCGGGGTGGAGATGTTCGTCCGGGTAGACCGTCCTGGCGCTCGGGGCGAAGACGACGTCCGCCCCGGCCTCCCGACAGAGCCGCAGGTCCGCCTCCAGGGTGCGCGGATAGCGGTCGAGATCCTCGCCGGGGCCGAACTGCGTCGGATTGACGAAGATCGAGACCACGACCGTGCCGCCCTTCCGGCGGCTCATCGCCTCAGCGGCCCGTTCGATCAGTGCGGCGTGACCGGCGTGCAGAGCCCCCATCGTGGGCACGAACCCGATCGGCGCCGGGGCGGCCTGCAACGCGTCGCCGACGCCGGGGGAGAACGTCAGCTCCTCCAGGTCCCGGGCGAGCGTGAGACCGTTCGGCACGGTCGGTTCGGCGGACTCTTCGCTCACAGTTTGTAGCTGGCCGGGTGGAAGTCGCGGTCGGACAGGCGGACGTCGGTTTTGATGTCGGTGTAAGTGTAGTCCTCGGCGAGCACCGGTTCGCCGCCGCCGCGGCGGAACTCGTACTGCTGGAGGCGGACCGGCAGCTTCGTCTCCTTATCCATCCACAACCGGGTGCGGGCGAAGCGGAACTCGTGCCGCGGCACCGGATGGCTGGACTCGATCACCACCACCGGGCGGCCGTTCAGTTGGGCGTCGGCGTAGTATTTCACGTCGCACTCGCCGTAGCGGGACTCCGTCGTCCACTGCTGGACCACCTTGCGGGTCAGATTCGCCAGGCCGGCCCGGGTGATCGGGTGCCGGCTGTTGGCGGCGACCAGGGCGCTGTCCGGGGCCAGGCTGACGGTCCCGGCGAGGCTGGAGATGCCCCCGGCCTCCCGCACCAGCATCTTGCCGTCGTTGGCCCCCTCCACGTAGAGCACCTGCCGGCCGGCGTTCTCCGGGTTGGTGAACCGCAGGTAGACGCTGAACGGCTCCGCCCGGAACTTCATGCGGGCTTCGTTCTCGACCGGCTTGCCGTCGACGATTTCCCGCCGCTTCAGCGTGGCGGTGTAGGAGGGCAGGGACTCCGCCGCCCGCAGGCTGACCTTGGCGTAGCGGAGGGCTTTCTCCAGCGGGTGCACCTTCGCGGCAGCCGCCTGCGTGCCGGCCCCCTGCGGAACGGCTTCCTGCCCGACCGCGACGTCCGGCAGGCTCCCGCCGACCAACACGGCCAGCCCGACCGGCGCCGCGAAGAGAACCGGCGCCGCCCAGCGGGTCAGGCGGGACGAGGCGCCCTTGGCAGGGGCGGACGACCGACCGGACCGGGACGATCCGACGGGGCGGGGCGGGGTGGCGACGACCGGGCGACTCATGGCGGTGGGTGCGGGGCGTGGAGGGCCGAAGGACAGTCCGGGCCGTCCGTTCCGCCGGCTGAGCGCCGGCGCCGAACGGAGCGGCCCACGGGGTCGCGACGGATGTCAGTCTTACAACCGAGGAGAGGAATGTGACGCAGGGGCCTTGAAAGTTCCGGCCTCGGAGCGATCCTCCTCGCCCGGCAGTCGGGCGACGTCCGCCGCGCCCCCGACTCTCGACGCAACCCCCGTGCCATGGCTAGAGGAATCCCCTTGGATTCTCACTCGATGCGGTACGCCGGTTGCACCCTTCCCCGCCGGAGCGCCGATCGCTGCGCGATCGCCGCTCCCCGGGTTCCTCGATCGACCGCCGTTGGCGGTTCGCCTCGTGCTCGACCCGCGTTCCCGCCGGCGGATTCGCCGGCATCCCGTGCATCCCAAAGTCCGTCAGGAGGCGGCCGCGATGCGTGACGCTCACGGTCCACTGTCGACGCTTCTGCTGACCGCTCCGCTGCTGGTGGTCCCCACCCTCGCGGCGATCGGTCTGCCGGGGATGGACGCGGCGTCCGACCGCGGCGGGCTGACGCTCGGCGACGGCGCCGCCGACGGCGACCCCGGCCCGTTTACGGAAGAAGGGTTCGGAGACGCGTTTGAAGAGGAGGGCGACGCGGTCGCGGCGACCGCGTCCAGCCGGGACGAATCGACCCCGGATGTCGAACCGACCGCGGAAGGCGTCCGCTGGGCGGGCGGCGAAGAGCCGACGGACCGTTTCGGCGACGACCCGCTGTTCCCCGGCGCCGTGACGGCGGCGAGCGGGACCTCGGAGAACGCCGCGGCTGAGTCCCCCATCGCCAGCCTGGTGCCGGCCGACCCGGCGCGACCGACCGCCGTCCGCTCCGCGGAAGCCGCCGCCGACGCCGCGGCCGCCGTAAGCGTCCGCACGGTCATCGATCAACTGGAGGAACTGGGGGCGGAACGGCTCGATCAAGAAGCGTCCGGCGAGCGGTTCTACTTCGGCTGCACCCTGCGGAGCGTCGCCGGCCCCGGCGGGCCGGAGGTGGATCGGCGGTTCGAGGCCGAAGCCGCGACCCTCGCCGAAGCCGCCACCGACGTACTCGCCCAGGTGCGGCGCTTCCGCCGGGCGACCGCGGGCGTTGAGGCCGGCGACCTCGCCCTCGTCGAACCGACCCGTTGATCGACGGCGACTCGCTCCTGGCGTCAAGCCGATCGCTCCCGGCCCGCTGGCGGCCGACGCCTCCGGAACGGGTGCGCGTCCGCCGCTTCGCCCCGCCGACGCGTCGTTCGACCGCCGCGACGGCCAAGCTTGCCCGGCTGGAAGCGGCGCTGATGGCCGCGGACCGGCCGCTCTCGACCCGCCGGCTGGCGGAGGCGGCCTCGCTGATTGATGCGAAAGAGGCCGCGGCGCTGCTGGACGCCCTCAACGCCCGCAACGACGCGGCCGGTTCGGCGTTCCGCGTCGAACGCGTCGCTCGCGGCTGGCGGTTGCTCACCCGGCGCCACCTCGCCCCGTGGCTGGACCGCCTGCACGCCCGGCCGACGGTGCATTCGCTGTCGGCGCCGCTGTTGGAAACGTTGACCGTCGTCGCCTACCGGCAGCCGTGCACCCGGGCCGACGTCGACGCCGTCCGCGGCGTGCAGAGCGCCGACCTGCTCAAACAACTGCTGATCGACAAGAAGCTGATCCGCACCGCCGGCGAGGAGCAGACGCTCGGCCGGCCGTTCCTGTATGAAACGACCCCGAAGTTTCTCGAGACGTTCGGCCTGAAATCGTTGGCCGAGCTCCCCGAGATCGAGGGCTTGCCGCGGCCCGCATAGGTCGGGGGCGGCGTTAGCCGCGGCCGGGGGGCCCGCACCCCTCGGTCGCGGCTGACAATACGTCGGCGGCGATGGCCTCCATCGACCGGACCTCGCCGTCCGCGGAGCAGGGGACCGGCGCCCAGCCGTCGCCGGCTGCCAGTTCGGCGTACACCGCCGCGGTGCGGGCGAGGTACTCCGCGTCGGCCTCCTGCAGGTCGGCCGCCTTGTCCGTGTAGTCCCGCTGCGCCTTCGCGGCGATCAGCCGCGTCGCCAGCGGGACGGGCAGGTCCAGCCAGACGGTGACGTCGGGGCGGGGCAGGGCGTTGAGGGCGAATTCGACGTGCTCGATCCGGCGGATCAACTCCGTCCGCTCCGCCCCCTCCCGCTTCGCCCCCTGGTGGGCGACGTTGCTGGCGACGTACCGGTCCAGCACGACGAACTCGTGCTCCGCCAGCGCCGCTTCAAGCGCCGGCTTCGACTCCAACCGGTCCCCCGCGAACAGCAGTGAGGCGAGAAACGGGTCGACCGCCTCCAGCGACCCGAATCGGCCGTTCAGGAAGTCGCCGATGCGGGCGCCGAAGAACGTCTCGCTGTACCGCGGGAAGCTCAGCAGGGTCGCGCGGCGGCCGGCGGCGCGGAGGGCGTCGACCAGCAGGCGAGACTGCGTGCCCTTGCCGGAGCCGTCGATGCCCTCCACGGCGATCAGGCGAGCGGTCATCCGTCGACCCGCCGGGCGGTCAGGCCGGTTTCCCCCTCGGCTTCGACGATCCCGTGCACCAGCCGGCCCTCGTCGGCGGCGTAGTCGCCGGGCAGTTCGACGGGGCAGAAGAAGCGGTCCGTGCCGCGGACCCAGCCGGGCCGGTCGGCGACGGGACGTTCGACCAGCACCTCCGTCGGCCGGCCGAGGCGGGAGCGGTACACCGTGCGGGCCAGCTCGCGTTCGAACTCGCCGAGCCGCTTCACCCGGTCCTTCTTCACGTCTCCCGGCACCTGGTCCGGCATCGTGGCGGCGGGGGTGCCGCGGCGGGCGGAGAAGGGGAAGACGTGCACCTTCACGTACCCGGCCTGCTCGCAGGCGGCGAGGGTTTCCTGAAACTCCTCCTCCGTCTCGCCGGGGAAGCCGACGATCACATCCGTGGTGAACGTGACTTCCCCGAGCACGTCGCGCACCCGGTCCAGTTTTTCGAGGAACCGGCCGATGCGGTAGCGGCGTCGCATCCGCTTCAGCGTGGCGTCGCTGCCGGACTGCATCGAGGGGTGGAACTGCGGGCAAAGCTTCTCGCAGTCCGCAGCGGCCTTGAGGAAGTCGTCATGGATCTCCGCGGCCTCCACGCTGGAAAGCCGCATCCGCCAATCGCCGGGAATCCGGTCCAGCTCCCGAAACAGATGCCAGAGGCGGTAGGGAGGCTTGCCGCTGCGACCGCGGGTCGATTCGACGCCGTAGTGGCCGATGTGGATGCCGGACAGCACCACCTCGCGGTAGCCGTTCTCCACCAGTCGGCGGACCTCCTTCACGATCGACGCCGCCGGCCGGGTCCGCAGCCCAGGGCGGACCTGGGGGATGATGCAGTAGGTGCACTTCAGGATGCAGCCGTCCTGCACCTTCACGTAGGCCCGGTGCCGGCCGTCGAAGGCACTGATGCCGTCCGGCCGGTTCATCAAGCCGAGCCGGTCGAAGACGTCCGGCAGCTCCCGCTTGTCAGGGACGACCTCGGCGACGTTCGGCAGTTTGGCGACGGCCTCCGGATCGCGGGTGGCGTAGCAGCCCATCACCACGGTGCGGGTCTGCGGATTGTCGCGGGCCAATCGCCGGACGAGCTGCCGGCCCTTGCGGTCGCCCTCCGCGGTCACGGTGCAGGTGTTGACCACGCACAGGTCCGCCCCCTCGCCGTCGCCCGCCTCCCGGTAACCGTTGGCGAGCAGCGTTTCGCGGACGAGCTGCGTCTCGTATTGGTTCACCTTGCAGCCGAGCGTCACCAACCGGCAGGTCGGCGCGGCGCCGTCCTGCGCGGCGCCGTGCGCGGCGGCGCCGCCTCCTTCGGAGACGCGGGGCGGGGCGGCAGAGAGGACGGGGAGCTGCACGGGAACCGAATCGAGGCGTCGCGACGGACGAGAACCGCGCGTCGGCTTGGGGAGGCGGGGCGGGCGGGGGATGATGCCCACCTTGATCGTACCGCCCCCGGATCGGATCGAAACCATGATGTGCGTCTCCCTGCTGCTGATCGCCGCCCTGGGCCAGTCCGAATCGGCAACGGCAACGCCCCCGGGCAGCGGGACGTTCGCTCGGGCCGCGGTCGCCGCCGATCACCCCGCCGC
>NZ_JBINJD010000195.1:0-8392 GCF_043951915.1 Alienimonas sp. DA493
CTTGCGCTCCGGGCTCAACTCGGGGGCCGAGGGCGTCCAGCCACCCCCGCAGCGTCTCCGGTTCCCGCCCGCAGACGGCCAGCGCGGTGCGGGCGCTTTTCGACAGCTCCTCCAACCCTTTGCCGGGGGCGTAGACGGCTTTGCTGTCCGCGATGCAGAGCCGGTCCGCGGCCACGGTGCGACTCAGCACGCCGGGCAACGCCTCCACCGGATCGACCTCCCACGGTTCGTCGCGGGTCCGCCAGACGCTGACGCCGATCACCAGCGGGCCGAGGTTCGGGCCGAGGCCGGCTTCGTCCACGCCCACGATCAGCCCGCCCGGCGGCGGGGGAGCGGCGGGGGGCTCGTCGTCGAACAGGCCGCTCATTTCGCCCACCGCAGGGCGCCGAAGGGGCGGTCGGCGTCGTCGGTCAGGGCGACGGCGTCCGCCGCCGGCGACGGCCAATCGGCGGCGCCCACGCCGGGGGTGACCCGCCGCATCCGCAGGGCCCACGTCGCCCCGGTCGGCGGCGGCTCGGGCGAGAGTTCATCCAGCGGAATCGCCATCTCGATCCGCCAGTCCCCCGGATCGTCGGCGCTCGCCCCGGCTTCGCGGGAGACGTGCACGGCGCAGCGGGGGTTCCAGTCGGCATCGCCGCAGCAGTCCTCCGCGACGGCGCCGTCCGCGGCGACGGTCAGTCGCCACGCGGTGCCGAGGTCGCGGTCGACGTCCAGTTCCACCTCCAGCCGGTCGTGGGGGGCCGTGGGTTCGTCGTGGCCGCGGGCCGTCATGTTGACCGCCGGCAGCGGCGCCCGCGGGTCGATCGGCAGGGAGGCGGCGAGGAACAGGAACCGGTCGTCCCGGGCGGTCATCACCAGCCCGCCCCGGCTGCGGCCGGCGGGATCGGTCAGGACGGCGGCCTCCGCGGCCCGCCAGCAGGGGTCCGCGAAGGCGCCGTCCAGCCGGGGGACCGCGGCGGTCGTGCCGCAGGGGAGGAACGCCGTCGGATCGTCGCCGGTCAGAATCGCGGTCGCGGCGGAGCCGGGCGGCGTGGGCACGCCGAGCTGACGCCGGGCCGCCGCCAACGGGCGCTGCACCTGTCGGGTGGCGAACCGCCGGGGCGCCCGCTGTTCCAACAGGGCGCCGAGCCGCAACACGCCCTCCAACTGCCGTTTGCGAAGGGCCGCCGAATGGCCGACGCCGCGAGCCACGTTCACGTCCGCCGTCTCGACCCGCGGGTCGGCGGCCCGGGCGGCGCCGGCGGTCACCACGGCGTCGCGGGAGGTCGTCACCGACTCCACGCCGATCGGTTCCAGCCGCAGCGAGGCCCGCTCGCTACCGGCCCACAGCCGCATCAACTCCGGCAGCGCCGCGTGGGCGGCGGGTTCGTGGGAGAAGCGGTTCGCCAGTTCGATCAGCACGGCCTCCGCGGCGTCGATCTCCCCCGCGTGGAGGAGTTGATCGGCGAGGCGGGCGAGGTCCGCGGCGGCCAGGGGAGCGGGCACGCCGGCGGCGAGCGGGCGGAGGTTCGCCGTCACGTCCTCCGGCCCGACCAGCGAGGTCGCCGCCCCCGCCGCGATGCGATCCGTCGCCGCGGTGAGCAACCGGCGCCGCAGCACGACGCCGGACTCCGGCTCCGCGACCCGCGGCCGCCCCCACCGCCGGGCCGGACCGCCCGCGGCGAGGTGCAGCCCGGCGTACAGGGCGTCCCCGGGGGCGGGCGGCGGCGCCGTCGGCAGTTCGATCGGCCGGAACCCCTCCGCGGCCGGGGCGGGCGTCGGTTCGCTCCGTGAGATGAGTTGCGACCGGGCGGACGCCGCCAGATCGCCCGCCGTGCCGCCGAGCGTCCGCAGCGGGTCCGCCGCCCGCACCGTCACCGCGGCCGCCTCGCCCTCCGGCCGGCGCTCCAGCACGCGCGGGACCCGCCACGGCCGCAGACCGAGTTGGTCGAGTTCGGACAGCCGCGTCGGGTCGGCGGCGAGTTGAATCGCCTGCTCCGCCGCTTTGCGGACCAGCACGGCGGAACCTTTGGGCGCCGCGGACGGATCGGCGGCGGGGAGGATCACCACGCTCGGCCGCCAGGTGCGAATCGCCCGGGCCAGCCGGCGGGCGAGCCGGGGGCCGGCGCCGCCATTCACTCCGTCGCCCTCGTGCCGTTCGTTCCACTCCCGCACGATGACCGCCGGGTCCGCCTCCCCGCCGGGGACGGTGAGCGGAAAGTCCCATCCCAGCAGACCCGCGGAGCCGCCGGCGGTGAGCACCGCGGAGTCCAGCCGGCCGGCCTCGCCCGCCGGGCGGACGGCCGCGGCGCCGAGGTCCCGCCGGATCGGGCAGAGCACGACGGCCCGGCAACCGTCGTCGGCCGCGGTCGCGGCGAGGGCGAGGAAGGGGCCGTCCGCGGGATCGGCGACGATCGCCAGCGCCGCCGCCCGCCGCCCGCCGGCCCGCACCGCGTTCCACCCGACCGCCGCGGCCTCCGCGGGCCCGGCGTCGGTACGGACGATCGCCCCGAAGTCGCCCACCGCCAGGCCGTAGGGGCGTTCGTTCCCGTCCGCGTCCCGCACCTGAGCGAAGGCGACGGCGTTCAGCGGGGCGGTTCCGGGGACGCCGCCCGCCGTCCAGCGGGGCCGGCCGTCGGGGCCGGGGGCGCGGACGAAGATCGCCCCGCCGGGGTCGCCGCAGACGGCCAGCGCCTCGCCGTTCGCCCAGACGCCCCGCAGGTCGAGGTCCTGGGCGACCGGTCCGCCGGCGGCGCGTCCGGCCGTCGGCAGCGGGCCGGGGACGGGTTCCCAGGCCCGGCCGGCGGTGGTCGAGCGCCAGACGCGGCCGTTCTCCCCGCAGGCGAACGCCGCGGCGCCGGCGGCCGTGACCGCGTTCAGCGCCGGCAGGCCGCCGGGAGCCGCGGGGCTGGCGGACAGGGCCCCGCCGCCGGCCAGCGCGATGCGACCGCGTTCGCCCACCAGCACGGCCCGCTCCGGCCCGGTGAGGGCGGCGGCCCGCCAGTGGCCCAGCCGCGGGCCGGGCAGCGGCGTCCACGCGGCGCCGCCGTCCTCGGTAGTCCACAGCCCGGACGGGGCGGCGTCGGTCGGTTCGCAGGCGGCGACGCCGCGGTCCGGGGTGAAGAACCGCACCGCGACGACGTTCGGCAACGGGGTTTCGTCGACCCGCTCCCACGTCGCCCCGCCGTCGGTCGTCTTCAAGACCACGCCGACGCTGTCGCCGGTGAAGGCCTCCACGCCCCCGCCCGCGGCCCAGCCGAGGGCGCCGGTGACGAACGACAGGCTCCGCAGCGACCACGCCGTCGGGGTCGTTTGGAAACTCCAGGTGCGGCCGGCGTCTTCGGAACGCCAGACCGCCCCGCGGTCCCCGCAGGCCCAGGCGTGCGGCCCGGCGAGGCAAACCGCGTGCAGATTCGCGTCCTCCTGCTCCGGCGTCGGGGCGGCGGGCTCGCCCGATCCCGCGAGCGACAGGGCGGCGGCGAGCAGCGGGGTGATGAGGTGCGACACCCGCGGGGTGTAACCCATCGCCGCGGGCCGACGGAACGGCGGCTCGCTTCTCCCCTTCCCCAGCCGTGGAGCCGCGACCGGATGCCGTTCAGCGGTCGCTCAGTGGTTGTGGCCGGCGTGGGGGTCGGGGGCGCCGCCGGCCTGGTTCTTCAGGGCCATGCGGAGCTGGTAGGCGGCGGTGACGGCGACGGATTCGCCCGGCAGGACGCTGCCGTCGTCGGCGATGACGACCCGCTCGCCGTCGCGGTAGCGGACGCGGACGGGGCGCTGCTCGAAGGTGGAGCCGTTCTCGACGAACACGAACCGCTCCGCCCCGGACTCCGTCACCGCCCGGGCGGGCAGCACGATCACGCCCTCATACCGGCCGACCGGCACCCGCACCCGCATCCGCTGGCCGGGCTTGTACTTCCAGGTGACGAACCCGCCGCCCTCGCGCAGCCTTCCGTCGCGGAGAATCGTGTTGGGCAGGCCGACGTAGAAGGGCAGCGTGCGGGAGTCCGGGTTCACGTCGTTGGCCACGTGCAGAATCTGGAGGCCGGGGATCGCCGCCCCGTACGGGTCGTCCGCGTCCCCGTCGTCGTCCCCCGCGTCCAACGCGCCGCCCGTGTCGCCGTCGGGGGTGAGCAGCCCGTCGGCGGGGATCGCGGTGACGGGGCGGTCCTGGCGGGCGGCCCGGGTGACGGCCTCGGCGTCCGCGGCGAAGGCCCGACCCTCGATGTAGAGCCGCCGTAAATCGTGCAGTTCGACCAGCTCCGCCCCGGCCTCCACCGCCTCCCCGGGGCGGGCGTGCAGGTGGGCGACCGTCAGGGGAGCGGCGGGCGACGCGGCGCCGGAGACCGGCTCCGGCCGACCGACGGCCTCCGGCGGGGCGGCCCCTTCCTGAGCAGCGGTCGCGGGCCGACGCAGGGCGGCGGCGGTCACGGGCAGATCGTGCCGTTCGTCGTGCCCCGGGTCCGTCGGATCGTGCGGCCGGGGGACCTCGATCCGCACCTCGCGGACAAGGTTCCGCGATTCGCGGATGCCGGCGATCTGGGCGTCGGTCAGACCGTGCAGCAACAGGGCCTGCCGCTGGGCCTTCAGCAACCCGGCGAGCTTCTGGCGTTCGTACTCCCGCTCCAGCACGACCTTGCGGGCGACCACGCCGCTGCCGGCGGCCTCCAGCCGGGCGATCTCCCGGTCCTCGACGTCCAGCGCCTCCAGGGTGGTGAGGTAGTCGGTCTGGGCGCGGACGACGTCCTCGTGGGTGAGGCGGAGGACGAACAGCGGGTCGCCCGGTTCGACGGCCTGGCCCTCGGTGACGAACACGTCCGTGAGCACCCCGGTCATCGGGGCGGGCACCCGCAGCGAGGTGCGGCCGGGAATCGCCGCGACGACGGCGGGGACCTCGATGTGCCGGGTGAAGTCCGAGACCGTCACCTCCGCGGTCCGCAGGCCGAGGGTGCCGCGGGCCTGCTCGGACAGCCGGATCGTTTCGTACGGCTCGTCCCCGCGATCCTCGTGGGCGCCGTGATCGTGCCCGGCGTGGGGGTCTTCGGCGGCTTCCCCGGCGGCGGCCGGATCGGTCCCGGCGATCAGCCCCTCGGCGGCCGGTCCCCACCAGCCGTACGTCAGCGCCGCGACCAGCGCCAACGCCGCGGCCCCCGCCCAGGCGAGCCGCTCGGCGGTCAGCAGTCGCCGGAGATCGGGCCGGGGGAGACGCATCGGGACCTGCCGTGGAGAGAAATGAGCCCGGTCAGGGTAGCACGGCGGCGGGAGCCGGATAGAACGCCCGCCGACTCTGCTCCCCTCCCCCCGAAAGGGGGCGAGGGAAGATATTATTCCGGGGAGCCGACCTCGGCGTTCAGCCTTCGAGGTAGCGGATGCGCTTTTGCATGTCGACGTTCACGCTGGCGTAGCGACGGCCGAGGTGGCCGGGTTGGAAGGTGTCGGACATCCAGAACTCCACGTCGTCGCGTCCGAGGGCGTCGGTGAAGATCGTGCGGAGGTAGTCCCGGCCGACCTTGGAGGGGCCGAACAGGCGGTCGTCGTAGAACTCCGGGGCGACGGTGCGGGCCCGGATGATGCCCCAGCGGTCCCGCAGACGGTTGGCGGGCAGGCTGTCGTAGGTGAAGCCGTCCCGCTCGCTGAAGTTGATGATGCTGACCGCGTTGGTCAGTCCCTGGTGGAGCATGTCGACGGCGTGGCCGCCGGACTGCACCGCATGAAAGCGGTCGAAGGCGACGGGCCGTCCGCCGCGCTGGGTGTGGCCGACCTTCCGGGTGAAGATTGCCCGTTCGGCTTTGTCGTGGCGGTTGGAGCCGCGGAAATAATCGTCGCCCAGTCGGGCCACGAGCTGCCGCTTCAACTCCTCCGCGGCGCCTTGGAAGAGCACGTTGCCGCTGGGGTCGGTGCTGGCGGCCTTGGCGCCAAGCTGCTCGCCGGTGGTGTCCCGCACGCCTTCGCCGACGACCAGCACGACGTTCTCCTGCTGGTCGTACAGGCGTTTGATCTCCGTTTCGAGGGCGTCCAGATCGATGGGGACCTCGGGGATGAGGATCATGTCCGGCTGGCCGTAGGCGCTGCCCAGGGCGATGAACCCGCTGTCGCGGCCCATGACCTCCACGATGGCGATGCGGCGGTGGCTTTCGGCGGTGGTGCGGATCCGCTGGATGCCGTGGGCGACCACCAGCACCGCGGTGGCGTAGCCGGGGGTGGCGATGTTCACCATCGTATCCCGGCTGACCGAGATCGGGCTTTTCCGCTTCACATAGGTCGGGGCGGCGTTCGCCGCGTCCCGGCTCGGGTCGTCGTTGGAGGTGACGGGATCCTGCCGCAGCCAGTCGTTGGGCTCGCCTTCGTAGTTCAGGCCGAGGTCGTTATCGATCGTCTTGGGGGCGAGCACGCAGGGGAGGAACTCGCTGAGCGGCTGCATGCCGTTGATCGTGCCGTCCCCGCCGACGCAGATCAGCGCCTCCAGGCCCAGCCGCCGCAGGCGTTCGGCGGCGACGCGGCAGTCCTCGAAGTTCTTCTCGCCGATATAATGCCGGCTGCTGCCGAGGATCGTGCCGCCCTGGTGCGGCTGGAGTTCGGGGATCGGTTGGAGCAGCGGGTTGAGCCGCACGTGCGGCGCCCGCGGGTCCATCATCCCGCCGAAGCCGTTCATGATGCCGGTGACGGCGATGCCCAGTTCGCTGGCCCGGCGGGTCACGCCGTACAGGGTCGCGTTGAGGGCGGGGGTGTCGCCGCCGGCGGTGAGAACGCCGAGGTGCTTCATCGGATCGTGCGGGAATTGAGGGCGGGAAAACCGACGAGCGTGGGCGGGAGTCTAAACCGCGGGCCGGGCGTACGTAACGCGGAGGCCCGGCCGGACCTCCGCGGTACGGGACGAGCCCTCAGGCGCTGGCCGTCGTCGCCTCGACGGCGCGGACGGCGGTGCCGCTGTCCGGGGTCCAGCCGTCGGGCAGTTCGGTGTTCTTGGGCAGCACGAGGATGCCGTCCCGCAGCACGCCCCAGTCGTAGTCGGCGTCCGGGGCGTACTGGGCGCCGGCGGGGGCGGCGGGAGGGGCGAAGGCGATGTTCCGGCCGATGCGGCAGTTCTTGTCCACGATCGCCCCCTCGATCGTACTCCCGTCGCCGATGCCCACCGGGGGGCGGCCGGCGGCGAAGTCGTCGGTGCGGTGCCAGTCCTCCTGATAGAAGTCCGCCCCCATCACCACGCTGTTGCGGATCGTCACCCCGTCGCCGATATACGACCGCAGCCCGATCACGCTGTTCTCGATCGTGCAGTTCTTCCCGATGATGCACCCGTCGGAAATCAAACTGCCGGTGATCGTCCCCCCGCCGATGCGGGAGGAGGGCAGGTAGCGGGACTGGGTGTAAATCGGGGCGGCGGCGTCGGCGAAGTCGAACGGCGGGGTCGGCCCGGCCAGCTCCAGGTTCGCCTCGTAGAAGCTGCGGATCGTCCCGATGTCCTCCCAGTAGCCGTCGAACAGATGGGCCTGCACGTGCTTGGACTGAATCGCCCGCGGGAAGACCTCTTTACCGAAGTCCTCCGCGTCGTCGGCCTTCAATAATTCGACCAGCACGTCCCGGTCGAACAGATAAATGCCCATGCTGCCGAGGCAGTCGCGGCCGTTGGATTGAATGCCGTGGGCGTCCATCCAGGCCGGGTCGGTGCGGACGGCGTCGATCGCCTCGTCGGTCTGCGGCTTCTCGGTGAAGTCGGTGACGCGGCCGTCGTCGTTCAGCGTCATGATGCCGAACCCCTTGGCCTGCTGCCGGGTGACCGGCAGAGCCCCGATGGTGACGTCGGCGCCGCTCTTTTTATGCGTCGCCAGCATCTTGGAATAATTCATCCGGTACAGCTGGTCGCCGGACAGGATCAGCACGTGTTTGACGCCGTGCTGTTCGATATACCGCAGGTTCTTGCGGACGGCGTCCGCGGTGCCCTGGTACCAGTCGTGCTCCGCCTCGTCCTGCGACTGCTGGGCGGCGAGGATCTCCACGAATCCGTGGCCGAAACGGTCGAACTTATAACTCTCCCGGATGTGCCGGTGCAGAGAGACGGAGTTGAACTGGGTGAGCAGATAAATCTGCTCCAGCCCGCTGTTCAGGCAGTTGGAGATGGGGATGTCGATCAGCCGGAACTTCCCGGCCAGCGGGACCGCCGGCTTGCTGCGGAGTTCCGTCAGCGGGAACAGCCGCGTGCCTTTGCCGCCGCCGAGGATCAGACTGATGAGGGACGAACGGGCCATCGCGGCGCTGCGTGGTGTGCGGAGGATCGGTCGGGTGAGGTCGCGGGGCGACCGTACCGATCCGCCGCCGGACTTCCCACCGGGCGGCGACGGGGTCTGACAAACTCTTCACGTCCGCCGGAAACCGACGGTTGGGCGGCGGCGCGGCCCCGATCGTGAGCCCGGAGCGCGAG